>NZ_JABCJL010000081.1:0-882 GCF_012952265.1 Pseudoalteromonas sp. NEC-BIFX-2020_015 | reverse complement strand
GACCGCGCAGGCTCCTCGTTACCCACCGATGTACATGCATTCGCATCGACTTCTCGAGGGGCGCAGCCATGCAGTTCGGCATCTTCACGGTCAGTGACGTCACGACCGACCCGACCACCGGTACGACGCCGGACGACACCCAGCGTGTGCGCTCCATCCTCACGATCGCCCAGCACGCGGACCAGGCCGGGCTCGACGTGTTCGCGACCGGCGAGCACCACAACCCGCCGTTCGTGGCCTCCTCGCCCACGACGATGCTGGGCTACCTGGCCGGCACCACCGAGAACATCGTCCTGTCGACGGCCACGACCCTGATCACGACGAACGACCCGGTGAAGATCGCCGAGGACTACGCGATGCTCCAGGTCATCACGGACGGCCGGATGGACCTCATGATGGGTCGCGGCAACACCGGCCCGGTCTACCCGTGGTTCGGCAAGGACATCCGCCAGGGCATCAACCTCGCGATCGAGAACTACGCGCTGCTGCGACGCCTGTGGACCGAGGACGTCGTGGACTGGCAGGGCAAGTTCCGCACCCCGCTGCAGGGCTTCACCGCGACCCCGCGCCCGCTCGACGGCGTCGCGCCCTTCGTGTGGCACGGCTCGATCCGCAGCCCCGAGATCGCCGAGCAGGCCGCCTACTACGGCGACGGGTTCTTCCACAACAACATCTTCTGGCCCGTCGAGCACACGAAGACGATGGTCGAGTACTACCGCAAGCGCTTCGAGCACTACGGCCACGGGGCCGCCAACCAGGCGATCGTCGGCGTCGGCGGGCAGTTCTTCGCCCGGAAGAACTCCCAGGACGCCGTCCGCGAGTTCCGGCCGTACTTCGACAACGCGCCCGTCTACGGCCACGGCCCCTCGATGGAGGACTTGA
>NZ_JABCJL010000080.1:0-958 GCF_012952265.1 Pseudoalteromonas sp. NEC-BIFX-2020_015 | reverse complement strand
AGAAAAACAGCCTGTTTTATGGGTTCCAAATGCATTACCTAATGCTTTAAAAACGCTTAGAGTTAATTACAGGAGCTCGTTTTTTAATTGAATTTGGCTGTTAGAGTTATTCTACAGCCTCGTTAGCTGCATCAAGGGAGGTGTCGTTAAAATGGATGAACTACATACAAAATTAGAAGTCGACTTTGCTACTTTCTTGAAGGAAAAAGGTTTTGTAAATGGCTCTGTTATTCACGAACCTCATATTAAGGTCAGTGGGCGAGAAATGGGGTGTAGACCAACATTTTTATTAATTGACCCTGTTAATCAAGAGAGACTTGCGGTTGTCGAGGCAGCAGAGGAATCTAAAAGTAAAACGGTCACAAGCCATGGAACAAAATCGGCACAAGAATACTTGGAGTTATGTAAAAAAGGTATAGGCGATGAAAATCTCCCTGCATTTTACTTAACGAGCAACCTGTATGAAAATAGTAAATCTCCATTCCAAATACATACTTTCAACAAAAAAAACCAATTGGAACAAATTGACAGCGAATTATTTCCAACATTACTCTCTTTAACTTCTAATAAAATGGCGAATGAAAAGCATGATATTAAGGTTAATAAAGATCATGCTCTAAGCTCATTTAAGTTATTAGCTTATACCTTGTCATTTGTATTATTAACTCTAGTTGTTTTAGATTTTATTATGTCCTTAAAGGGGATAACTCTACTTACAGCTGAGAGGTTAGCATTGATCGGAACGGCGGTTATTTTAATAATAATTCCTTTTTCTCAAAAATTTAAGGGACTAGGGGTTGAGTGGGAACGAATTTCTGCAAATCAAAATGCAGCTAACAACACGCCCTGAGGTGGACAACTAGTAAAATTTAGCTATTTATTGCAAATTTTAACAGCGGCGAACCTCTTCTTTTTAGTGCTTCTAAATATGTTGATTCGTTGTAAGGTGTATGTGTCT
>NZ_JABCJL010000079.1:0-972 GCF_012952265.1 Pseudoalteromonas sp. NEC-BIFX-2020_015 | reverse complement strand
CAACCAAACTTACTTGACGCTTTCTTGCAATAGCCATAGAACACCCTGTTTATTTTTAATACTAACCTAAAGCTAGTAAAAAACATGAAAAATGCAAACTTTAGGATGGGTGTCATCTTTGTTTGTTACCTGCCCACTCGTATACATTACCTAGCCATTGTCTGTGCCAATTAGCAACATTTTGAAAAGAAAAAACGTCATCTTCTGGCTCTGGCGTTGTAAATATTTTTTCATATAGTTTAACTAAAAGAATAGCCTCAACATCATCCATCTCTGCTGCATCAACAATCGCTAACTTGTTCGCTAAAACTAGTTTTTCAGATCCTAGTTGATATTGCGCTTCAATAGAGTCAGTCTCGTATTTAGTCATTTAATTACGCCAGTAAAATGACTAGTGTAAAAGTGCTTAACAACCAATGCAAGTAACCTTGGTAAAGACAGTAAAGACAAACAAAAGACAAAAACACCCGAATTCAGGTGCGCATGGTCTCAGACATAGCTATGCTCAAGAAAGAGTGGTTGAGCTCAATGCGTTAAGATTTAAATATAAAATGGCCCTATAGATCGTTTCACAAGAGATGGGACATTTTAGGCCTGAAATTACCGAGGTTTATCTCAGGTAAGCTCTCCTTAATTACTTGACTAATTATTCCACTATTGTAAGTTGTTAATACATTAAAGATTAAGTAGAAGGATTTACTCATGCCTGGTGCATTCGCTCATATAACAGCTGCTAACTTAGCAACTGATAATAACGCTCTTTCAAGAATGAATATTCCAAATCAAGCAAAATTAATTTTAAGAACGGAAGACAAATAAGACAGCCACTTTAATTTAACAAACATTGCTGCTCCTTTAAATTTACTTTTTAGGCTAATAATTTATCTTTTATTTCTAGGTTGCTTTCATTCCATCCATTAAATGAGTTAATAGTACTCTTAAGCCTAAATTACGCGCATGAAAATGACTGCA
>NZ_JABCJL010000078.1:0-1029 GCF_012952265.1 Pseudoalteromonas sp. NEC-BIFX-2020_015 | reverse complement strand
TTGCGTTGTCAGGTTAATGTCAGTTCCGAAGATATCTTTACCTGTTAAGGTAATGTCTACATTGGCTAATAACGTGTCGTTATCAGCCATGGTGCCATCTTGGTTTGCATCAAAATACACACGCCCTAAAATAGCCGCTGTATCTGGATTTTGCTCTGTAAAGTCAACTAGCTGATTGCTTGTTGAAAGCACAACAGTCACTTTATCCGTTAGATCGGAGCCTGTAATTACACCTGCATTGTTACGCTCAACACCGTCTTTATAAAGCGCAGGTTGCGTTTGCGTTACGGTGTAACCATTAGTATCTGAGGCAAATAAATCAGCGAAAACATATTCACCCTGCTCATTCGTTTGCGTTGTCAGGCTAATGTCAGTTCCGAAGATGTCTTTACCTATTAAGGTAATGTCTACATTGGCTAATAACGTGTCGTTATCAGCCATGGTGCCATCTTGGTTTGCATCAAAATACACACGCCCTGAAATAGTCGCTGTATCTGGGTTTTGCTCAGTAAAATCGACTAACTCATTATTGTTAGCCACTAACTGAACTGTGACCGAATCAGTTGTTTCAGAGCCTGCAATAGCACCCGATCTATTACGCTCAACACCATCTTTATAAAACGCGGGTTGTGTTTGCGTCACGGTATAACCACTGGCATCTGAAGCAAATAAATCAGCGAACGTGTATTCACCTTGCGCGCTTGTTTGCGTCATTAACGAGATTGTTGAACCAAAGATATCTTTACCTGTTAAGGTAATCGCTACGCCAGCAAATAACTTATCGTTATCTGCAATAGTGCCGTCTTGGTTTTCATCGAAATACACACGCCCTGAAATAGTCGCTGTATCGGGATTTTGCTCTGTGAAGTCAACAAGCTCGTTGCTTGCAGTCAAATTAACAATAACCGTATCTGTTACATCAGAGCCTGCAATCATGCCTGCATTGTTACGCTCAACACCGTCTTTATAAAGCGCAGGTTGCGTTTGAGTTACTGTGTATCCATTGGCATCTGAGGCAAATAAATCAGC
>NZ_JABCJL010000007.1:0-183406 GCF_012952265.1 Pseudoalteromonas sp. NEC-BIFX-2020_015 | reverse complement strand
ATTTAAACTTTATAAAAATTCAAACTCAAGTTTTACTCGACTCACTGATTAACTCTTGCCCCGCTAAGCGTTGCTGTCTGCCGTCTCAGTGGGGTCGCATTATAGGGCGCGGCTGATTTTACGCAAGTGTTATTATCACTAATCCTGCATTTATTTCGCTTTTTTAAGATACACAAAAGAAACTGACATGTTACCCACAAAAGCCTGTGGATAACATAGCTTTTTTCATTGTTACACTAAACTATCTGCCCCGCTTATGATAAGTTGCCCGCTGTTTTTTTAACTCGTTCATTAGGCATATAACATGATAGATATAATAAATAGTATTAGTGGGCTGCTGTGGGGTCATATCCTTGTCTACTTATTAATAGCAGCAGGACTGTTCTTTACTATTAAACTCAAGTTTATTCAATTTGTGCAATTCCCACACATGATTAAAGTCATGTTCAATTCTCGTCAGTGCGATAAAGATGGTATTTCGTCATTTCAAGCATTTTGTACTTCCCTCGCCGCCCGTGTTGGGACAGGTAATATGGCAGGTGTTGCTGTTGCACTTTATTTAGGCGGTGCAGGTGCTATTTTCTGGATGTGGCTAATTGCCTTAATAGGCATGGCAACAAGTTTTGCTGAAAGTACGTTGGCGCAGGCTTACAAGATTCGTGATGAACATGGTAATTTTAGAGGCGGCCCAGCTTATTATATGCAATATGGTTTGGGTAAACGCTGGATGGGTATCGTATTTTCTCTGTGCCTGATACTTGCCTTTGGTTTAGTGTTTAATGCAGTGCAATCAAACTCAATCGCTGCAGCTTTTGAAGTGGCCTTTGGCATTCCTAATTATGTTGTTGGCTTAATGTTAGTTGTTGGCTCTGGCATTATTATATTTGGTGGCCTGAAAACAATATCTCGCTTTGCCGAATTAGTTGTGCCATTTATGGCGTTAGCATATTTACTTGTTGCACTTTATGTATGTGCTATGAATGCACAAGAATTGCCCGCTGTATTTATGCGTATTATCAATAGTGCCTTTGGTATTGAACAAGCTGGTGCTGGTGCAATTGGCTATGGTGTAATGCAAGCAATGATCCAAGGTATCAAACGTGGATTATTCTCAAATGAGGCTGGTATGGGTAGTGCTGCAAATGCAGCTGCCACCGCGACACCAAATCCTCCACACCCGGCTTCGCAAGGTTATGTACAAATGCTCGGTGTATTTATTGATACCGTTGTTATCTGTAGTGCAACAGCTGCTTTGATCCTTCTCTCAGATCAATTAGTTGCAGACTCTGGTGTAACTGGTATTGCATTAACACAAGCGGCACTTGAACAGCATGTGGGTAGTTGGGGTGCAATTTTTGTTGCCATCGCTATTTTATTCTTTGCTTTTACATCGATTGTCGCTAACTATTCGTACGCAGAAACTAACTTAATGTTCTTAGAGCACAATCATGCTCATGGCATGCTTATATTTCGCCTAATTGTGCTTGGCATGGTTATGTTTGGCTCAGTGAGTGAACTTGGCCTAATTTGGACGTTAGCTGATATATCAATGGGCTTAATGGCGATAGTAAATGTTATTGCACTATTTATGCTCTCTGGTGTTGTCTTTTGGCTAGCTAATGATTACACCGCTCAGCGCAAAGCAGGTAAACTACCAACGTTTGATCCTACTCAAAATAAAAAGCTTGATGAATCAATCCCTAAAGGGATTTGGCACAAGTAAAAAATCACACCAAAGTTTAATTTATTTAAACTTTGGTGTGTATCCAAGTCACCTCAAGATGCAGGGTTCAGCGTTTCACAGGGCTTACTATTGAGGCGTTACTTCGCAATAATGGCGGTTCCTTTAAGGGGTAGTTTAAAAGCAGCGCTCATATCTTGATCGTGACTTGGGTATATTTCTCCTATCAAAAACACTCATTATTAGTTTTCAAATATTTAAAGACTGATAGTTACCATATCAGTATTACCCAACTCATCTTGTACAATAATTTGTTGATCACCTTGTGCTGTCTCACTAAAAACATGAGTGGTCGTCTCATTTTCTAACGTTTGGTAGTGTTGTTTAGCGTTTATATACCAACTTTTGCGTCCGCTTCCACCTACCGTTTTCAATATAATACTAGGTGGTTCGCCATTTACCCCAGATTTTCGATAAATGCTCTTGTTTTCTATACCAACAATCCTGAGTGTTGCGCTTGCAGATGGCAATGCACCTATACATTGTTTATCAAGCTTTGGAATGAGGGCTGCTCTGCGTTGGTTTTTAATAAGCCATGGTTCAAGTACTTTTGGCCAAAGCGCTACTTGTTTTGCGCGCTTACCCTTTATATTGCAATCTATTGATACCCGCTGTTGGTTGATTGGATTGAACCAATAGGTAAAAAGACTATTTTGCCATGCATCAGCATCTTCACGATGCCAAGTTGGCGGCACAACCTCATTGATTACCCACGCCTGATGTTTTTGCTGACAAAACATTTTTGTTTGATCAGAATATAATGTGCCTAATGGCCAACAAATATTTTTTGCCGTTACGTTATCCGGTTTTGATATGTTTACTGTATCGAGGTCCAAATTATCAACCACTTTAAATAATAATGGCCCGGCAGTACTGCCACCATAATGACCAGGCATAGGTGTGCCATCAGGTCGACCGACCCATACGCCAATTGTATAGTGCTTATTCACTCCTATTGCCCATGAATCACGGTAACCATAGCTAGTTCCTGTTTTCCAGGCTATTTTTTTAGTTTCATACATAGAGGCCAAAGTATGAATACTACCTGGGCGGCTAATCCCTGATAAAATAGCTTGGATCACCCACGCACTTGCAGGCGATAATAAACGCCGTGTTGATTTTGGTTGTGCTAACTCATGCTGTAAATAACGTAGTTGGTGCACCTGTCCTTCATTTGCCAATGCACTGTATTGTTGAACTAAGCCTTCTAGTGACGTTCCTCCCCCGCCCAATATGACTGATAAATTAGGCTCATTGTGAGGAATAGACAGTGCTAATCCCGCATTATCTAATTGGCTAACAAAGCGGTTCACGCCATAACGCTGCAATAGGTCAACCGCGGGGATATTTAAAGAACGTTGCAATGCACTAAGCACCGATACTGGCCCATTAAAACCACCACTGAAATTTGCAGGACGATAGTGTGCATTATTTCTAGGAGTGTCTGCTAATAATGAATGCGAATGGATTAAACCATCGTCTAACGCTAAGCCATACAAAAAAGGTTTAAGTGTGGAGCCTGGCGATCGAATAGCTTGGATCATATCTATGTAACCAAAACGTTTTGTATTAGCAAAATCAGCAGTCCCTATATACGCTTTAACCGCCGAAGTACGGTTATCCACGACCAAAATAGCTGCAGAACTTCGCGTTGGTAATTGTGTAATGTAGTTTGTAATTAAGTCATGTAAGTTTTGCTGTAACTCTCCATTAATTGTGCTTTTAATGATCAATTGTTTTGGGTGTTGATTTAATAATCGTCTTGCAAACAAAGGGGCTAATTGCGGTGATTTAAAGCGACTGCTATAAACATGCTCTAATTTTGCATCGTCAATGACGCTTTGCGGCCACACTTTAAACTCCGCAAGACGGTTGAGCACTTTATCACGTGCATGTTGCGCTGCTTGGTTATGTAAGTCGGGGCGATACCGTGTGGGCGCTTGTGGTAATACTGCCAATAATGCAGCTTCTGCGTGTGTTAACGCTTGCGCTGATTTATTTAAATAACTATAACTGGCCGCTTCCACACCCTCAATTGTGCCGCCAAAAGGGGCATTATTAAGATACAGTTGTAGTATTTGTGGTTTAGTTAAATGCCATTCAAGCTGTAATGTTCGCAATACCTGCTGTAGCTTTCCCCAAATACTACGTGAGTGAGGGTGCAATATTCTCGCAACTTGCATTGACAGTGTTGAACCTCCTGAAATAATTCGCCCTTGTGTAATATTTTGATAAGTAGCGCGTAATACTGAAAATGGATTAACGCCATGATGATACCAAAACCAGCGATCTTCATAGTTTATTAAAGCTTCAATATATAGCGGTGAAACTTGCTGCAACGATATTGGGTAACGCCATATCCCGTTATCGTCAGCAAAAGTACGTAATGGTCTATTGTTTTCATCGACCACAACGCGTGCAAATTGTTTTGCACGCGTTTTACTTATCGGTGTAATTGAATTGGTTGTAACCGCCATACTGTAAGTCCCTTGCGGTAGCTTAAGTGGATATAAATAATCCAACAGCAAAGCACTTATTAACAACAACAAAACACACCAAAAAATGAGCGCAGCAGCAGAGCCTGCGATTATTTTTTTTACGCTAAAGCGACTAATAAAAATTTACAAACCCTCTTTTTCGTTAGCTTAATTCTCACTACTTTGCTGTACTTGGTTGACTGATAGTAATGTCATTCGTCGCATTACCGACGCCTCGTAGTTCTGGCCTATACATGTCTTCTACAAATGATGATGGCACTTTATATATGCCCGGCGTTACCGCCCTAACTAAATAAAATAATTGTGCTGTACGGCCTGTATATAATTCAAGTGCCACTACAAACCGATCATCTCTGTATTCTTGGTGTTTAACTGGGTTTTGCTGTTGCCATTGTGTAATGCTTTGCCCGTCTATTACTATTTCATCAAGCTTAATTGCATGGGCTAGGTTTTGATTTTCGAGCTCAAAACCAGCAGGTAGTAATTCAACAACCATGGCATCAGGTGTTCTTTGATCGGCATTCACCGTTAAATTAACTAAAAATAGCTCGCCCACCTTCACTTCATTAACTTTTACTTCTTGCCCTTTTACATTAAGCCAACGACGCCCAATAGCTATTCCATTCGTACTTTGCACTGGGGCTTTTTTACCATAACCGCTGATATTGATCGTTGCTAATAATGGCTCTTCATTTTTAGACATTACTGTAACCGAGTGCTGTAAATTTTCCGCTGTTAAGGCCTGTTTAAATACCGTTTTTTGCTGCAGAGTATGCTCATTGGCTGTCAGCGTGTCTTGATTTGAGTTAGCACTCCCTAAAATTAGCTGTGCTGACCACAATGTGTTGTTATTTATTTGCAGCGACAAGCCCGCTAAAAATAATGCATTACGCTCTTGTGTGCTGTAATACGTTCGTTGATTTAGTAAATCGGCTAATTTAAAACTAAGTGCAATTGCTTTTTGTTGATGCTGGGCGTGTTGCTGATGTTTGATCATTAAATGAATCATCATCGCTAAATCTCGTATTTGACTTCCATAATCACTTAAGTAGTGTTCTCTTTTTGTGGGTATATTATTTAAAGCGCGAATGAATAGCGCATCACTGCGTTTTTTGTCACCCATATTAGCCAAAGCAATGGCTAGGTGCACTTGTGGTAATCCGCTTTTCGCGTCATCCGCTTGATTTTTAGCAAGACTACGCAGAGTTCCCAATGGCGCTTGGTTCACACGTGATAGAACATATGCTGCATAGGCTTTGTAAGCAAAATTACTATGCTTGGGATCATCGCTCCAAGGTTCATTGTAAAAGCTGCCGCTACGTGCAATATAGCGCTGAAGTCGTGAAAGCGTTTTACTTAAGAGTGTTTCGGGTACATTTACACCCATCTCTCGCGCATTGAGTAAAAAATCTCCCACATACGCAGTTAACCAATATTCTTCTGTTGACTTATTACTCCATAGGCCATAACCGCCATTACTGAGCTGCAAAGTAGCTAAACGGTCAATACCTTGGTTTATCATGGCTAAGCGCTCTTGCTCACTCACACCTTTAATACCCATTAATATTTGTTTCTCTGGGCTGGCAAAGATAAGTGGATAAGCACGGCTACTGGTTTGCTCTAGGCAACCGTAAGGATATTGCATCAGATGTGTTAGCTGATTTTGTAGGTTTATGTCTGCGCGATTAAAAATAGATACGCTGGCCTGCACGGTGTCTAAAATAAGCTCATCAGTTATGCGCTTATCTAGTTCCAGCTTTTCACCCTGTAATAATACTTTTTGAACTTTGGTATGTGTTGCACTATAGCTGGGGCGTGATCCTAATTGCCATTGCCGTTGTACACTTTCTTCAAGCGCATCACCTTTAACCATCACATTAAAATAGGCGTTGCCAATCGGGCTTTCAGCATCAACTCGGTACGTTAATGTGGTTTTTTCTCCATTAAGTAGCCTAATATCTTTATCATCAGTAAATGGCTTTACTGCTCCATTTGCTTCAAAGCTAACGGCTAGTGTTTGTTCTACACCACTGAGGTTAGTAACATCTAGGGCAATCGTTGTGCTATCACCCATCGCTAAAAAACGTGGCATTGCAATTTGCGTAACGACTGGTGCTGCAATGGTTACTTCTTGCTCGGCACTACCAAATTCATTATCTGAAAAAGCTAAAACCATTAATTTTAAGCGTCCATTAAAATCCGGGATCGCTAAGTCTACATTTGCTTCACCTTGTTGATTCAAAGCCACTAAGCCACTGAATAAAGAGACAATATTTACCTCTGATTGTGGGGCCTTTCCACCTCGCGTTAGGTCTGTATCGCCACCAAAACGTAAATTCGCTTTATCTGATTGACTAACTTCGATTACTTTATCGTACACATCTCGTGCATCAACGTTATAGCGACGTTGCCCAAAGAATGCATCAAACGGATCTGGGGTTGCAAAATCCGTTATACTCAGCACTCCAACATCCACAGCAGCCAAGGTAATAAAAGCGTGTTTAGATTTATTATCTGCCGCCTGCTTAACGTTAATTTTAACGGGTAAATTTTTGTTTGGAAGTGCTTTTTCGGCTACATCGAAGGTAATATCAAGTTGCTGTGAATCTCTGTCTAAGGGTAAATGCACTAAACCAAAGCTGCGTTTTGGCGTCAAACTTTGCTCATTGCTGCCCGCTTGCAACACAACAGCACTAATATAAAGGTTGTGTTGTTGCCATTCTTTCGAAAAAGGTATTTCAACGACTGCACCTTCACTTGAAATAGACACTCGCTTCATCCAAAGTGGCTCATCACCTTCAACCATAATGATAGCTTCGCCTGCTTCTGGCGGAATTACATTCACTTTTATTGTATCACCTACACTATACGCAGCTTTATCAAGCGCCATCGTTATTTTATCTGGTTGCGCGGCACCACTGCCGGCTTGTGCCGCTTGCCAATCTTCATACCAATTTGTACCCGCGTAAAATTGCATGCTAGAAAACAGGTTATTTGCGGGATCTTTTACTTCTAAACGATAACGTCCCCACTCAACTGGAAACCGTACTTGAGCTGTTTTACCGGCTTCAATATCTATTGACTGAGTAAGCTCAACAAACTCGTTGTCATCCCATTGGTAATGCCACCCTTCACTTTGCGTATATACCCAAAAATAACGGCGATCTTCTCTTATCAGCTTAATATCTAAATTAGTCGCTATATGCTTTTCACCATCAAGTGAGGCATTAACAATCTCAAAGCTGACTTTAGAGTTAGCTTCTGGGTTACGTTCACCAAAGCTACTACGAATGCCGAGCATCGTATTTTCTGGCCATACTAATCCTGAATAAGCCCGCGATACAGGACGCCCCCCTGATTCATACAAGCTACTAATAAACTGAACTCGCAGTGGGCTTTTTAACGTTGAAAAATCAGCGTTATAAACCAGCTTTCCTTGTCCTTTATTATCAAGTTCAACATCCGTTAAATCATTACGGGTATTAAAAGCAGTCTCTTGAATGTTACCAAATTCAAATTCTGGTAATGCTAATACAGGCCTACGCCACTGGGCTATATTTACTTGTGTTGATAAACGATTACCCGAAGCTGGAGCTCCGTATAAGTACTCGCCTAAAACAGGCAGAGTAAGTGTTTGATGTTTGTTAACAACAAGACGTTTTAATTCACTCTGAGGGTTAAAGGTTAATTTTAAACGTTCAGGTAAAAACTCTTCGACTTTAAAATTAAAAATAAATACCGATTTATCTACACTGGATACTTCAAACTGCCAGCTACCCACTTGAGCATCACGAGGAATTGACCATGCTTTATTGTAATAGTTACTTGCATCCCCCGCCCATTTAAACGTTTTAACATGCGTACCATCAGGACTCTTAATGACTGCTGATAAAATACTTGTTGGCGTTAAACGCCCATCTTTATCTCGAAGTAGTGCATTAAATTCAATGACTTCGCCAGGTCGATATAAGTCTCTTGGAGCGTAAATAAATAATTCTTGCTCTGTGTTAGGCCGCAGGCCAATATCAAATTGAGATAAATCTAGCGCTGGTTTATTTATTTCAATCACAGAATAATGATCGCCCATCTTAGCGCTGATCAGAGATGCTGCATTAAGGTTAGTCACAAAAGAAGCCTGTCCATCAGGGGATGTTAAACTTTGTTGTAGTATTTCGCCTTCATTATTAAGTAGGCTTACTTCAACATCTTGCATTGGTTTGCCAGATTTAAGCGATGAAGTGTGAACGTCAATTTGGTTATTATAAAAACGCGCATGCATACCAATATCAGTTACGCTAAACCACATCATTTGATGCTGCTCATATCCGCCCGCTTTTACCATGACTGCAAGGTAAATACCTGCAGGTTCTAACGCTGTAATACCATCAATATTAATACTGCGTTTTACACGGGTATTTTTTGGTGCATTTAATTCGTACCTTGCTGTATAAGCTAATTCACCAAATTGTGTGATTCGCTCTATACCCCAATAATAGCGGTGATTTGATATTTCATTCAAAAATGATTGGCTGTCTTTTTCATTGATTTTGTAAAAATTAATATCAACGGCACGCGTATTTACACTCACAACAGGGAGACCATTTCCTAAGCCTTTCGTAAGAAACGCCCCTGTAGTGTCAAAATTAATGCTTGCGGTAAGTTTATTCGTTGTAACTTGGGTACTGTAAGTTTGACTTAAACGTTCCCCATTAGCTGCAACCAATCCTTGATATACCGTTATATCATAGCTCTTTTGTGGCTCTACATACGGGAACCAAATTGTTTTTCCTGAATTAGACAGCACCCAAGATCCATCCGCCACACCTTCTTTTTTATTACTAATATTAAAGTATTTTTGGTGGTTGTCTGCTGGGTTTAGTGGCACAGATAAAGTAACCGCAATTGAGTTTTTTCCATCTCGGCTTCGTTCTGATACATCAAGCACAGTTAAAGGTGTATTTGCGTAATCTTGTTTTACTTGCGCTAAATTAAAGGAAGGATCGTTTAGTGGTGAATTTTGTGCTTTTGTAGCGCTGCTTGTTACACTGCGCGTTGGTTTTGAATCATCATCATTGCAGCCAACTAAAATAAATAGCAGCATTAATGTGAGCGCGTAGGAAACTGAATGACTTACTTTCATAAATATCCTTATAGACCACGATCACATGAATGATGTGGTATAAAAACTACTCGTTGGTAATTTAAAATCAATGAGATCTAGGATAACAATTTGAAGTAATAACTAAAAGTATTAAGAGATAAGATTAAGATAAATAAGATTTATGTAAACTATTTTTAACTTAATATTACAAGTTAAAGCAATCTATAAAAGATAGATTGGTGCCCGAGGCCGGACTTGAACCGGCACGACTTGTTAGTCGAGGGATTTTAAATCCCTTGTGTCTACCAATTCCACCACTCGGGCATCGAGTTTGCTAATTAAAGCGTGTGGATTAAATTATATGGAGGCGGAACCCGGAGTCGAACCGAGGTAAACGGATTTGCAATCCGGTGCATGGCCACTCTGCCATTCCGCCTAAATGTTTCCAAATAATTTGGAGCGGTACACGAGGCTCGAACTCGTGACCTCGACCTTGGCAAGGTCGCGCTCTACCAACTGAGCTAGTACCGCAAAACTATTTTTATCTTCTTTAAATTACCTTGGTAAAATAATTTAAAGTGGTGCCCGAGGCCGGACTTGAACCGGCACGACTTGTTAGTCGAGGGATTTTAAATCCCTTGTGTCTACCAATTCCACCACTCGGGCATCGAGTTTGCTACTTAAAGCAAGTGGATAAAATTAATATGGAGCGGCACACGAGGCTCGAACTCGTGACCTCGACCTTGGCAAGGTCGCGCTCTACCAACTGAGCTAGTGCCGCATCATATTAATTCTAAATAAATCACATAAACTAATTTACGTAATACAATTTTTATAAGTTACATTTGGCGATATAACTAAACCACAAAGTGGTGCCCGAGGCCGGACTTGAACCGGCACGACTTGTTAGTCGAGGGATTTTAAATCCCTTGTGTCTACCAATTCCACCACTCGGGCATCGAGTTTGCTATTAAAAGCATGTGGAGTGTTGAAATGGAGGCGGAACCCGGAGTCGAACCGAGGTAAACGGATTTGCAATCCGGTGCATGGCCACTCTGCCATTCCGCCCCAACGCTGGGGTAAACCATTAAAATAAACTGGAGCGGCACACGAGGCTCGAACTCGTGACCTCGACCTTGGCAAGGTCGCGCTCTACCAACTGAGCTAGTGCCGCTTTGTTTATCTAGGGGGCTATGCCCTCTCAACACGGACGCATTCTACAGAGATTATTAAACGCGTCAATACAAAAAATGCTAGTTTTGAACTGTTTGCTTGTTTTTTATCTAAAATGGTGCGTTATTATACGTTTAGACTCAATTTTTAGTCAATTCACTCCACGCAGCAATCAAATATTGCAGCATAGAAGTCACCGTTAAAATAGTTGCGATATAAAGTAAGCCATAACTTAGATACATCATCCAGCTATCGTACTGCCATGTTAAACCAATAATGGCTAACATTTGTGCTGCGGTCTTAAACTTACCCATATTAGATACGGCCACATTATCGCGCTTGCCTTGTTCAGCCATCCATTCGCGTAAAGCTGAAATAACTATTTCTCTACTTATAATAATCAAAGCAGGAATTGTCATATACATTGATTGATAATAGCTAGATAAGGCAACCAATGCGGTGCACACCATTACTTTATCAGCAACAGGATCTAAGAATGCGCCAAAGGGTGTTGATTGTTCAAGCTTGCGTGCTAAATAACCATCCAAAATATCTGTGATAGATGCGAGCCAAAAAATAAAGGCCGCAGCAAAGAAAGCCCATGAATAGGGCAAATAAAATACCACCAAAAAAATGGGGATAAGGAAAAGTCTAAAGGTTGTGAGTGTGTTTGGAATATTCCACATAACTACTTGGGGATGTCTTTTTTTCTATATTCGCACGAAGGGCTAGCCCTTGTCATGCAAATGGTTAAATATCTTCTCAGCCATGTCAGAGCTGATCCCGGGTACTTGCTTTAATTGATCTATATTAGCAGCTTTTACTCCCTGCATGCCCCCTAAAAATTTTAATAATGTTTGGCGTCGAACTGAGCCGACTCCACCTATTTCTTCTAATAATGATTGAGTGCGTTGTTTTTGGCGCTTATTACGGTGTCCTGCTATTGCAAAACGATGCGATTCATCACGTATATGTTGGATTAAATGCAGTGCGGGTGCATCAGAATCCATCGGAATCGTTTTTCGGCCACCATCAATTAACAAGGTTTCTAGCCCCGGTTTTCGGCTAGTGCCTTTTGCAACACCAACTAGTAGCGGCATTTTTGTATGGGGCCAAGTTGAAAAGTACTGCTCTGCACGCGATAACTGACCTTTACCACCATCAATAAAAATAACATCTGGAATTTTTTCTTCATCTACCAGTTTGTTGTAACGTTTGTTAAGTGCAAACTCCATTGCTGCGTAGTCATCACCACCGGTGATACCCGTCACATTAAAACGCCGATACTCTTTATTGTTTGGCCCTTGCGAATCAAACACAACACAACTGGCGACAGTATTCTCACCCATGGTGTGGCTTATATCAAAGCACTCCATACGATTAATGTCATCTAAGCGCAAAGTAGCTTTGAGCTGTGCATAACGTTTATTAATTGAGTCTTGCGTACTTTGCTTAACGGTGATGCTATTGAGGGCATTTTTATTAGCTAATTGTAGGTATTGTGCTCGCTCTCCCCGAGTTACAACTTTTAAATTAACTTTACGCTCACTTACTTGACTTAATGCATCGCTAAGTACGTCTATTTCGTCAATTGCAAATGGCAGTATAACTTCTTTCGCAATACGCCCTGTTGCACCTGGCGCTAAATAATACTGCCCTAAGAATGAGGTTAAAATCTCTTGTTGCTGGGAGTCTTTTGGAACCTTTGGGAAGTAGGTTTTACTACCAAGAACTTTATGATCACGGATCATAAGCAAATGAATACCATTGAGTCCATTTAAATGCGCAAAACCAACCACATCCATTTCAGCGTAATTTCCTGAAATGGATTGTTGTTCCTGCATTTTTCGTAGCAACATTATTTGATCACGTACTTTTGCAGCGAGTTCAAATTGTAATGCTTGGCTTGCGGTTTCCATTTTAGTAATTAAATCAGAAATAACTTCATGGGACTTGCCAGTCAAAAACTTGCGTACATAACTAACTTGCTGGCTGTATTCATCATCTGATACTTTATCTACACATGGCGCAGAGCAACGCTTTAGCTGATGTTGCAAACATGGTCGGCTGCGAACACGGTAATAAGCATCTTCACATTGTCGAACAGGAAATATTTTTTGCATTAAGCGCAGACTTTCAGATACAGCGCCGGCACTTGGGAATGGCCCAAAATATTCGCCCTTAACTTTGCGGCTTCCACGATGAAATGCAAGCCTTGGATGCTTGTGTGCTGTCAACAATATATAAGGGTAAGATTTATCGTCACGTAATAAAATGTTATAGCGAGGCTGGTATTTTTTTATTAAATTGTTTTCAAGCAATAATGCTTCGGTTTCAGTATTTGTCAACGTAATATCAATGTTACAAATATTACTGACTAAGGCACGCGTTTTACTGTCTGTTACAGTGCTACGAAAATAGCTACTCACGCGTTTTTTTAAATTTTTAGCCTTGCCGACATAAATAACATTGTCGTCACTATCAAGCATCCTGTAAACACCAGGTTCACTTGATAGCGTTTTTAAGAAGTGGGCGTGATCAAATTCGGCCATAAAGCAGATTAGTGAGAGCTGTCTATATCAATCATTTTATGTCGAATAGCTAAGTGAGTTAACTCAACATCGCCACTAACATTAAGTTTTTCAAACATCCTGTAACGATAGCTGTTCACCGTTTTAGAACTTAAGTTAAGACGTTCAGCAATATCTTGTACTTTTTCCCCTTTTGTGATCATTAACATGATCTGCAGCTCTCGTTCAGATAAACACTGGAATGGACTTTCATCAGTACGGCCAGTTACTTGCGCTAACGCAATTTGTTGGGCTATTTCTGGTGCTATATACCGTTGTCCAGCATTAACTGCACGGATGGCATTAACCATTTCATCTGAGCCTGCGCCCTTGGTTAAAAAGCCATGTGCGCCAATTTGCATTACTTTACTTGGGAAAGGGTCTTCACAATTCACTGTAAGTACAATGATTTTTACATCAGGGCAGTAGCGACAGATTTTTTTGGTGGCTTCTAGACCGCCGATACCTGGCATATTCATGTCCATGAGCACTATATCAGGTGAGTGCTGACGGCAAAACTGCACAGCTTCTTCACCTGTTTTAGCTTCACCAACTACTTTGAACCCACGAACGTCATCAAGAATACGCCTGATACCCGTACGTATAAGCTCATGGTCATCAACTAAAAGTACGTTAATCAATGGAACACCCTCATATAACTAAACAGCATGTCATTGTGACAATTTAATTCGCCACATTAACACAGAAAAGATGAAACGATAACTCAAATATCGTTCCATTCAGCCCACGCTACGTAAAAATACTCACTTGAGTACTCTATGTAACGTGGTGGTAATTAACTTAAGAAGACGCTTTATCGCTAAAACGATCAACCCATAATGCAATAATACCATCACCTGTGACATTACAGGCTGTGCCAAAGCTATCTTGCGCTAAGTATAGGGCAATCATTAACGCGACTGCACCTTCATTAAAGCCAAGCATACTCGTTAATAAACCTAATGCAGCCATTACAGCGCCACCCGGTGCGCCTGGGGCTGCAATCATCACAACACCAAGCATCATAATAAATGGCAACATTCCAAATAGAGATGGCACATCCATATTTGGCGACAAAAACATAACTGCCATTGCACACGTCACAATCGTAATTGTCGAACCTGACAAATGGATAGTCGCACATAAAGGAACTGTGAAGTTAGCGACATCTTCTTTAACATTATTTGCTTTACTTGCACGTAAAGACACTGGAATCGTCGCAGCGCTAGACATCGTACCTAATGCAGTAAAATAAGCTGGCAGCATGTTTTTAATTAACTCAACTGGGTTACGCTTTAACAAAATACCCGTGCCTATATATAAAACGCTTAACCAAAGCCAATGCATTACTAATGCAGCTACAAGTACTACACCAAACGTTTGCAAAGTATCAACTACTGAACCAGCAACAGTCATTTCGGCAAATACACCCGCAATATAAAAAGGCAATGCAGGAATAATTACTTTTGCTAATAAAGCGTCTATTACATCGCGACCTTGATCTGATACTTTTCTAAGTGTTTCAAGTTGCAATTGACTCATACCAATACCAAATACAAAAGCAGTCGCAAGTGCGGTCATTACACCCATTAATGGAGGGATTTCTAAATCAATAAAACTGGCAACTTCAGTGGCCACTTCAGCTTCAAAAGTTAAACCGCCATCAAACAACGGAATAATCGCACTCACAGCCACAACAGCCAATGTTCCAGCAATAACGGTAGATCCATATGCAAAACCTACGGTTTTACCTAATAAATGGCCTGAACCTTTAGGTAAGCCGGCAATCCCTGATGCGATAAAAAATAAAATAATTAACGGGATAGTAAAGGTGATCAACTGACCAATTACTTCTTTTACAGTATAAAGGAGTTCTACACCTGTTAATGGTACATATAGACCCACTAAAATACCGGCCACTATACCGGCAATTAACTTTAAGATTAACGTCATCGTGATCACTTCATAAATTTAGATGCATAGGGTTTTATCATGTTTTAAAGGAGATGTGTCATAAAACCGCTCAAAAACAGTTTGTTTGTATAAAATAACATCGTTACACCATTGCAACATTCTTTCCTTATGTGTGTTGATTATAATTTAAAGATTTTTGCTCATTATGATCTAGTGCAACAAATTTCATATTAAGTTCCCTTATTTTTTAGTCACTAAAACAAAGGCTGGTTTTATTTCATTCAAATATAAGCCGAATAGATATATCTTATAGCCAAACTTTACTTTTATTTTTTTCGTTGCACAGTAGAGTGTGGCTATTACGGTTGATTTATTAATATATCAACCCCCGATTGAACAAACAGCACCCAAGGGAATACAATGTCTACAATTTTTGAAGATAATTCACTCACTATCGGTAATACACCATTAGTAAAACTAAATCGTGTAACCACTGGTAATATTTTTGCCAAAATTGAATCACGTAACCCAAGCTTTAGTATTAAATGCCGTATAGGTGCATCAATGATTTGGGAAGCTGAAAAATCAGGTGAATTGACTAAAGATAAAGAACTTATTGAACCAACATCCGGTAATACAGGTATTGCACTTGCGTTTGTGGCAGCATCTCGTGGTTACAAGTTAACGCTGACTATGCCTAATACTATGAGCCTTGAACGCCGTAAGCTATTAAAAGCATTGGGCGCAAACCTTGTGCTAACTGATGGCGCAAAAGGGATGAATGGCGCAATTGAAAAAGCAAAAGAAATCCAAGCAAGTGATCCTACTAAGTTTATTTTGCTACAACAATTTGAAAACCCTGCAAATCCTAAAATTCACTTTGAAACGACTGGCCCTGAAATTTTTGAAGCAACAGACGGTAAAGTTGACTTTTTCGTTGCAGGTGTAGGCACTGGCGGTACAATTACGGGTGTAAGCCGTTATTTAAAACTTGAAAAAGGCCTAAATGTAAAATCAATTGCTGTAGAGCCAACTAACTCACCAGTAATTAGCCAAACCCTAGCAGGTGAAGAAATAAAGCCTGGTCCACATAAAATCCAAGGTATTGGTGCAGGTTTTATCCCTGGGAATTTAGACCTTGAAGTAATTGATGGTGCTGAACTTGTTTCTAACGAAGATGCAATTGCAATGGCCCATCAACTAATGAAAGATGAAGGTATTTTAGTGGGTATTTCATCTGGTGCAGCTGTAGTTGCAGCAAAACGTATTGCGGAATTACCTGAGAATGCTGGCAAAAATGTTGTCGTTATTTTACCAAGCGCAACAGAGCGTTACTTGTCTAGCCCATTATTTGCAGAAGAGTTTTCTGAGCAAGAACTTGTTCAGTAAACCTGTTTAATTTTAGAAAAGGTCTAGCCATTGTTAGGCCTTTTTTAATACCTACAGTAATCCTGACTGATTATTTATAAAGCAATACTTCTCTTAGTACAACGACTCTTGAGTACTGTATTTTAACGGCTGAAACGTTTTTGCTCAGCATCTAAGTTCACATTAAGCGTTAGTAACTCGTTGCGCACCCATTGAGTATCAAGATATTGCTCCAAATGCATTTGCGCAAACTGTAAGAAGCTGCGTGCAGCATATGAAATATGCCGATCTGTACGTATTACAAAATACCAATGACTCGCCAAACTGACATCTGTTACGGTTAAAACTTTGAAACCAGCCTCTTGCGCAGGTAAAACATGACGCGACAATACCCCTATTCCCATTCCCGATGATACCGCTACTCTTATTGCCTCGTTACTTGCCATCTGTACCGTGTTACTAAGTACAAGCCCACGTCTTTGCAGTTCGCTTTCAAACAACATTCGTGTGGCAGAGCCAGGCTCACGCAACAAAAACCGGTGCGATGCTAAATCAACAAGAGACAATTGCTCAGCATCCGCTAGAGGGTGATCTATTGGCGCAATAAATTCGAGTGGATTTTTTAAAAACCGAGCGGCCTGTGCATGCTCTAATGAAGGTGGGTGACTAAAAACATAAATATCATCTTCGCCGCGTTCAAAACGTGATAAAACTTCAGCTCTATTACCTATTTCCAGCGGTAATTCAACATGTGGATGTAAGTTACTGTAAGGCCCGAGTAACTTAGGTAAGATATATTGAGCTGTATTGACCATCGCAATTTTACATCGCCCACGCTCGCCGCCTTTAATTTCGGACAGTAAATCACTATAGTCGTCAAAATGACCAAACACCTGCTGACATGTTCTAAATAATGCTAAACCCGCTTCTGTAACTTGCAGTTTTTGCTGTTTCATGTAGACCAATGGCTCTCCTACAGCCTCTTGTAAACGCTTTATTTGCAATGAAACTGTCGGCTGCGTTAAGTGTAAACGTCGTGCAGTTTCACTTATTGAGCCCGTTTTTACAACGCTCATAAAAACTTCAAGTAATCGAAATGAAATATGCCTGAGATCCATTATTACGCCTTTAATAAGTAATAAATATCAACCCATAGATAATATACTATGCCTTCCTATTATTCATTTTATTATTTGCTATGCAAAGTTTTCTCTACAATAGTCCTACTTCAAACCCACAGGAGAGAGTTGTGCCAGATATTGTTGTTATGTTTTTTGTTTTAGGATTAGTCGCCGGTGTCTTACGTTCGGATCTTACTATCCCTAAAGCAACATACGAGACACTGAGTTTATTATTAATGCTTACGATTGGCTTGAAAGGTGGCATGGTACTGCATGGTAATTTAAGTTGGCAACTACTCCCCGAGATGGGCTCAGTTATGCTAATTGGCGCACTCATTCCATTAGCTCTTTACCCTATTTTAAAGTATGTAGTTAAGCTATCCGTCGCGAACAGCGCAAGTATTGCAGCCCATTACGGCTCAGTTAGCGCCGGTACTTTTGCGGTAGCCCTTGCCTACGCGGAATCTGCTCAACTCGCTGTTGGGGCAGAGGTAACTCTCTATTTAGTCATGTTAGAACTTCCTGCAATTATAGTTGGCTTGCTACTTTATAGACGCTTAGACAAACAACATAGCTCTGAAAATACATTATCACTCAAAGCTCTGTGGCATGAGACGCTAACTAATAAGAGCGTTATTCTACTGGTAGGTGGTGTGATAATCGGTATGATGTACGGTACACAGCAGGGCAGCCAAGTAACGGGGTTATTAACAAATAGCTTTAAAGTCGTACTTGCTCTATTTTTGCTAGAAATGGGTTTAACAGCGGCACAAACATTACGTCCTATTCCTTGGCACCATTGGAAGCTGGCTTTTTTTGCCATCCTTACCCCGTTAGTATTAGGTGCCGTGGGTGTGACTGTTGGCACACTTTTAGAGTTAGAGCTTGGTTCGGTGGTTATTCTTGGTAGTTTAGTGGCCAGCGCTTCATATATTGCGGCTCCTGCTGCCATTAAAGCCGCGATACCGAAAGCAGATATTGGCCTTGCTATGCTAAGTTCACTCGGTGTTACCTTCCCGTTTAATGTACTTATTGGTATAGGTTTGTATCACCAGCTTGCCGTGGCGATGCAATAACCCACGTCATTCAGTTTAAAAGAAGCACCTAAGGTGCTTCTTTTGCCTGAAAAAATAAATCTCATGCTCTAACTTACCTGGCCGATAACAAAATAACACTTGTTTATACTCACTTAAATTTAATAAATATTATGGATAATATTAATAGAACGACCATGGCACTTAACATCAACTTATACGCTAAACAACGCGTATCGCCACAAATCACAGCCCAACAACCATCAATACAAAATGTAAGTTTGCCAAATAGTCACGTCTCTATTTCTGAGCAGGGAAAAGACAAGCTCAATCAAGAAAATAAACAGATAAATAAAACCGAATTAGGAGAAAGTATAGCCAAGCAGCTATATGACAATGCGCAACATGGCGTTGATAAAAAAGAGGACGAAACGAGTCAAGATCCAACCGATAGAATGATTGCTAAATTAAAAGAGCAAATAGCTGAGACACAAAAAGAGCTACAAAAACTGAGTGACGATGAATCTGAGCAAGCAGTAGAACAAAAGAAAATACTTCAAAATAAAATCATTGATTTAAATGGGCTACTGCTAAGTCTGATGGAAAAAAAACTTAAGAAATCTAAGACAACTTAATTACTAAAACAAGGTGTTAGCTTACAGCCATCATAAAAAAATATAGCCCGCAGGTAATAGAATACCTAACCCAATCCACAGTGATTTAACCCCTAGAGGAGAATATTTACCTTTAACCATAAATAAGCCACTCAAAGCGAGAAAAATCAGTAATCCGGCAAATATGTCAGAAAATATTACCCACGATTCTTTTGTTTCATTTAGGTGTAAGCGATTAAATGCTTGAAATATATGCCTTGCTTCAATGCGTTCATAAGTAATAGAGCTTGTGGCTAAATTCACACTTAGGTTATTACCATTTTTCAAAAACACTTTAAATTCATCTTTTGCAGACCAGTATGAAGCTTTTACTTCGACATTAGCTTCAACATGAGATAGCACCTGTAAAATTAACTCACTATCGTTTTCTTCATGCCACTGTGTGCCCGCTGCATCAATGTGTGTCACATCGACTCTATAATTGGGGTTCCAATCATCTTTATGGTTTACAGCGATCCCCGATACTGAAAAAATAAGAATCAAGCCAACACAAAAATAGCCTATATCACGGTGCAGACTACGGTTTAATTTATACCAATTTGTGGTACTACTCAAGGATGTCTACCGCACTTGGATTTAATTGATAAATAGCCATTGGTTCCGTAACACTGCTTGGATCAAAGTCATCACCGGCTTTTTGAGCTCTGTGTGCCATAACAGTTTTTGTGCGCTCCAGGGTCAGTTCAATTTTTTTAAGTTCTCCCGTTGCAATTGCTTTGCGGCCTTTAGCAGTCATAGGAAACACCATGTCACCATCGTTAACTTTAATCCGTAAATTTTGAAAGCGCTGATCTGATGCCAATGACATCCAGCAACCTCTTTTTTCGCATACACCTACAATTGTTCCTTCTATAGTAACGGGCGCGGCTAAATAATCATCCGGATCATTCATTATCGTTGAAATCTTGGTAATATTGCCCGCGTTGACCTCTCCACCAAAGTGAAGCGTGCCTGCTGATACGTTAAACGCAAATCCACTGAATAAAAGCACAGCACAAAAAATCGTTTTAGCCTTTTCAATCCAAATTTTCATTTAAAATTCCTTATCGATTTAAAATTTATAAACTAGCTAAAGTAATAAACACTTTATGCGCTTTACATATGCAGAACCCACCGCACTTTAATGCAAATAAAAACCATTTTCAATAAATTAACGATAGAATAATTACTCAGGATTTTCATTTTTAAAAAGTTTACCGTTTTCTTCCCATTCAATTGCCCACTCATGAACCCTATAAAGTTTAATTTTTGCAGTTGTCATTGCAACACCAAACGCAACGGGAACTAAAAGGTAATATAAAGGGCCCAAACCGAGTAATATACATCCAATGATGTACACAAGTGCGCCAATAACACCGACTGATATACGGTGTTTAACTTTGTAAGTTCTACCCACGAAACGAGCAAAATAGCCTATAATCAAAGGGGATAAAAATAGCATAGTCAGTAACAAACCTCCCATTTCCATAAATAAAAAATAAACCGCAATAGCCGGCAATGAGCCTGATAAAGCGCCTAAAAAAGCTAATTTTGGATTTGCATGCTCGTTAATTTCTGTAAAAGCAGCCTCCATTTCTTCAATCGAAAATCTCATTATTAAAATTACCTAATCATTGTTGACGAGTAAAAACACTTATTATTTCATGAGTTATTTTTATAGACAATTTTTTATGTCCCTTTAAAAAAAAGCTTTTTTAACCACTAGACCAACTCTGGCCATTTAATTGCCATGCTGTTTTTACTATTTTTGCAGCTGAGTTCTTCATTGCCTTGATAGTTTTTGCATCCCCAAAACTGCCCTTTAGCACTGCTGCGTAGCACCATTTCAGCGTCGCATTTATCACACGTTGGCACTAAGTGATTACAGCGTGTATTTACACATAGTTTAAAACCCGTATAGCGACTTCGAGTCATGGGACTTTGACATTGTTCGCAGGGTTTTTCTGTATGTTCACAACGTGGATAGTGCGAACATGAATAAAACACACCAAACCGCCCTGTTTGTTTTTTTAATACACCGCCATTACAGCGCATACAGTTCATATCCTCGCCGTGGAGTTGATCCACCTCAGTGCTAAATTCATGCTGTTCTATGTCATGTTCAGCTATTAATTCAGTAACAAAACAGCTGGCATTGGCCATATCGGCGATAATATACGCACGATGTTTAGCTCGCGTTAGTGCTACGTAAAATAACCGCCGTTCTTCTGCATAAGTAAACGCTTCTTTCACTGGTAATAAAGCCTCTAAAATTGCAGGTGTGGCTTTTTCACTCGGAAATCCATGCTTGCCTTTTTGTAACCCGATAATGATCACGTAATCAGCTTCTTTGCCTTTTGAGGCATGAAAAGTCTGCGATTGAATCTTTAACAATGGGTATTTAGCGTACATGGTTTGAATATCTGTCTTACTTGGCAGTTGGAACCAAAATCGCGCTAAAAAATACACCGTTGTTGGTATGCATGTTTTAGTATGAATTGCATTAAGCACCTCATCAATCGCGCCATTTACAAGCTCAGGTATATCACTGTGATAATTACTTTTAAAAACAGCTGGCGCGTTACTTCCTCGCTTTAATAATGACACCGCTGACTGTGAAACGTGCGTTAAAGAAGTAATCGTTTTATTAAGCTGCGCTGGGTTTTTACTAATAAAGGCAGAGGCAACCTCGCCTATTTTATTATTAAAACGAAACGTGGTATCCAAGGTGGTTTGCGAGGTAAAACCAAAGTAGTTAGCAAACTCAGTGGTTAGCTTAATATCAGCCCCACTAAAACGATAAATTGCTTGCCAGTCATCGCCTACCGCAAATACCGAGCTACCTTTGAGGCTATCGCGCAATGCTTTAACTAATCGGGCTCTTGCCTCAGATATATCCTGAAATTCATCAACCATAATATAACGCCAAGGCGATTTAAACTTACCTGCCTCTACATACTCAATTGCTTTGATAATCATATCTTCAAAGTCTATTTCGCCGCGCTGCTGCAAGTGAGCATTGTAGTGAGTGAGAATCGGCTTTAATAACGCTAGTGCCTGCGTTGTTTGCTTGACATCAAGCGAACGTTTAAGCACTTTCACTTCATCCGTAGCACTTAAATATGCGCCTTTATATAAGCTGAGTAATTGAGCAAATAATCCCGCTAATACAGTGACTCTCCCCGTCTCTTTTAAACTTTCAAGCAGTGATTCAACTGGCAGCATCTGAGTGTGCACGTTAACACTTTTTAGTGCCTGCTCAAGTTCACTTAACAACGCACCTTGTTTATGTTGCCCATAGGTCAGCGCTATACAGTGAGTGTTATTACTGGTATGGGTGGTGTTTTTCCAGTCCATTGCGTTGTGATATTGGGCTTTATCAATATACGAGGCGGTATTACCGGCCTCATCAATGCCATAATACTCAATGTATATATCGTACTCAGGTAAATAAAAGTCCGGCTTATATTGTCTACGATCAATAGTTTTAACCGCCACTTTGTAAGGCGCTTCGTATTGATAATCTATACCGTGATAAAAAAGCCAATTAGCAATGTAAAGCTCACCAAAGCTTTTTACTTTGTCACCTTTGAGGCTGCGGATATCATTATCATTTAAGTAGCTGTAATAATCACCTAAGGTTTTGAAATCAAATTCATTCTTTTCAACGTAATAATATTTACTAAAATAATCTAACACCAACTTATGGTACGTTGCACTCTTTTCAATCAGTGATTCAAAACATTGTTGCACCCATTTAGCTTTGGCTTTTTCGTCTTCAGCAAATACACTCATGCTAGGTTTAGCCTGTTCAACCTGTGAGATAATCATTAGGCCAACACTATGAAACGTCGCCGCTTTTATTTTATCCGTAGCAAGTTTTTGTTGAATACGTTCATCCATTTCATCTGCGGCTTTTCGGCCATACGCCAAAAGTAAAATATCACTGTAACGCGCCTGCTGGCTTTGCACTAAAAAACCAGCGCGCCCTATCATCACGCTGGTTTTACCTGTGCCAGCACCAGCCAATAACAAATTGTTATCGTCATCAATCACACAAGCATGTCTTTGTCTTAGCGTTAACGGGTTTGCTTCAATACAGTCAAAAAACTCGTGGTGTAATTTAAGTTGTTTGGTCACGTATTTTTGTTGCAAATAGTATGTAAGGGCATCATTCCAATGAGCATATTGCTCTAATACCTTTATTTTTTTATTGACTAATTCAAGGGCTGGACTGTTTTTAACCCACGGTAGCCATCGGCTGTGTTCTTGCAGCGCAAGCTGCTTAATGCGACTCACATGAGACTGGCGCAAATATCGCTGATTAACCAGTTTGGTTACTTTATTTAAAAAGGCATCAAGCTTTACTGTATTCGCATTAACCCAATATTGTTCACACTGTGCACGTATTGCCCTATGAGTGCCATACGCACACATTGAAAAAGTGTAGCTGTGTTGCACTGTAGCAAAGCGAACGGTTTGGCCCAAAATGCCATACGCAAACGACAGCGGTGCAACCAGCTCATTCCAACTAATATGGATGATTGAGTTACCTTGACGAATAACGAGTGTATGTTGATCAAAGGCTAAGGAAGCTTGTTTCGAAAATAAACGCCCAAGCAAGCTAAATGCAATAGAATCCATTACTGCTGAATTCCTAATTTAAAAAAGTCAATTGCTGGTATTTTAAGTTAATCAGCAAAGTAAGTGTAAAAATAACGGCATTTATTTTGTCTGCTTTAGCGTGGATTCACCGATACAGTTTTTTATGAGGGTTTAAAAAGAACATTTTCTTCCAACCTTGGTTTTGAGTGGTCATCAACCAAGGATATGGTAATAAAGATAAAATAGAGTAATGCACATGAGGTTGCTTACCTGCGGCATTGCCTGTATCTCCCAAACTGCCAATGACTTCGTTGACCGAAACATAATCACCAGCACTGACCGAGTAATCCTCTAAATGGGCAAAGTAATGAATTCTCCATTTAGGCCCAAGTAATGCCACCACTTTTCCACCACGTTTTAATTCACCAGAGTACACCACGACTCCGCTCACGGCTGCAACCACTGGCGTGTGTTTTTTACCAAAAATATCTATCCCTTTGTGTACGCCAGATCTCCCCCATGGTTCATACCAAAAGGTAGTGTGATTCCAGTCATTCGCCGTAGCACCTTGCACTGGAATAACTATTTTTTCAGGTATTAATAAACCTATGGTTAATAAAATAATTAAAACAACTATAAAAATTTTTATTCCTTTCAAACTTCACTCCAGACGGCTTCTGTCAGTAACTTCATCATATGAACCTATACTAACGTAAAACACAAACTATTCAGCTTTTATATAAAATTTTAACCCCCTGTTTCTATTAGCTTATAAATACAAGTAAATTATATATTTGCACTTCAAACAGATTTAGCTACCTTTAATGTAACTGTATAAAAAAGAGTATGTTATGGACGTACGTTCAATAAAGTTCTTAATGACCTCTATTTTTGGAGGGCTGATTGTATTACTTTCGGCACTTACATTTTTAATTTTTTACTTAAACGCGGAGTTAAAAGAAATTGAAAGTGCCACTGAGAACCGCTATTTAGCTTATCAAGCTGCAGATGAGCTCCGCCAAAGCTCAGATGAACTAACTCGTTTAGGCCGAACATACACAATCACGGGGGATGAAAAATACGAAAAAATGTATTTTGATGTACTTGCTATTCGTAACGGGGATAAACCTCGACCGGTCAATTATCATACAATTTATTGGGATCTCGTTCTTGACTATGGTAATAAACCCAAGCCCGATGGCTCAAGGGATAACCTTATTAACCGAATGAAAGAGCTTGGATTTTCTAAAGTCGAGTTGTCTTTATTAGAAGAAGCTAAAAAAAATTCAGATGGTTTAGTTCAGTTAGAAGTTGAGGCAATGAATGCGGTTAAAGGAAAATTCAAAGACTCAAACGGTCAGTTTACTCAGTTAAGGGAACCTGATCTAAACTTTGCCTCACAACTTGTCCACTCAGACGAATATCATGAATTCAAAGCAAACATAATGAAACCAGTTGATAAATTCTTTACTCAACTTGAAAGCAGAACCAGTCAGCGATTAAAGAAAATTGAAGATGAAGTCCGCTCTTTACTTATTGTTGCGGTTTGTGTGGTGATTTTCTCTTTATCATTTTGTATGGGAGGGCTCTACATTGCGCGTCGTCGCGTGACAAAACCAATCATAGAACTAGGTATTGCGTTTAATGCAATTGGTGAGAGTAATAATTTAACAACCACAGTCCAAGAGCAAGGTGTGTCTGAAGTAAAAGAAGTTGCATCTATAGTAAACAGAATGCTTAGCAGTTTTAGATCAACCATACAAGCTATAGCTGTAGCAAGCACTCAAATGACCTCGGTAGCTAAGGAAGTATCGCAGTTTGTAAAAGATAACCGCAACATAGCACACGAACAAAGCGCTAAATTGGAAAGTATTGCCACCGCAGCGGAACAAATGACAGCCACTTTAAATGATGTAACCCAAAACACAGTAAGCACTGCAGATTATACTAATACAGCTGAAGACGAGGCACGTAAAGGCCTTGAAGTCATGACCCAAACAAATAAAAGTTTCGCTGAACTCTCTGAACGCTTTGAGTCAACGGCACAGATTATCGCTGATTTAACCGAGCAAAGCGGACAAGTTTCTAGCGTAGTTGAAGTTATCAAGGCAATAGCCGAACAAACTAATTTACTTGCTTTAAATGCAGCTATTGAAGCAGCCCGCGCAGGCGAACAAGGGCGAGGATTTGCAGTTGTTGCTGACGAAGTGCGATCTCTTGCTCAAAGAACACAAGAATCCACCGCAGAAATAGCCAACATCATCGAACAGCTTCAAACAAAGGCTAATACTGCAAATAGTGCTATTGATATAAGTAAAAACCAAGTTAAAGCCACTGAGTCTCAAGTATCAGATTCACAAGATGTTTTACAGGTTATTTTTAATACTGTGTCAAAAATTAGGGATCTTAGCAATGGGGTAGCAAGTGCATCTCAAGAGCAGCTCTCAGTAACTGAGAATATAAATGCAAATATAAACGAAATGAGTCAACTATCACAAGATTCTGCTCATAAACTCGATAACTTTATGACCATTGTACAACAAATGGAAAAAACAGGAAAAGAACTACACGCAAGTGCCTCACAATTTAAAGCTTAAATGATTTATACGCCCTGAGTTTATCGGCTCAATGCAGCAAGTAAATTTTGCTTCCTAAAAGTTATAAAAAACGCCGGCAAGTAAACTTGCCGGCCTTGAAAATATAAAATAGAAATACCTAAATTATTTTTTCTCTAATCGTTTTTGCAGATTTAACGCTGCATCAGCTGCTAGTAAGCGCATAAACTCTGAGCCATTAGCCTGTTCTCCTTGCCCACCACCAATCATAATTTCAGGCACTAAACGGCTATTACCTAAACTTTTAAATAATGCTGTTTGAATTTTAACTTCTGCTTTTAATGTTTCATCAAATACATATTTAGGATCAAGTGCCGCAGACTTCGCTCTTTGACGCGCTTCAGCAAGTACATCCATACCTAATGCTTCTAAACGTTGTTGTTTTAAAATCTCAGCCTGCTCTTTAGCAAGTTCGGCCTTAACCGCTACACGTTGCTGCGCTGAAATAATTGCATTTGCTTTTACACGCTCAGCATCAATTTGCTCTTTGATCTTTAGCTTCTCTGATTCTGCGCGCTGCTTAGCAATTGCTTGCTCACCTAAAGCCACTTCAGTTCGTGCTTGCTGCTCTGCTTTTTTAAGGTTTTGTCGCGCAAGTGCTTCATCTGCCGCCGCTTGCTTTTGTGCCTCAAGACGTGCGTTTACTTTACTTTCGTAATCAATATCGATGATACTCGCATCTACAACCGTAATCCCATACGCACCTAAAATAGGTGCATTACGCAATGCGTTACCTTCAGCATCTTTACGAATATTAATAGTTACTCGTTGTTGTTTGCTTAGGTTATTAAGATCATCTGTTTTATCACGCTCGCCTGTACTTATTATTTGCTCAGTCACAAAAATACCATTTGTAAGCTGATCAGAAAAATCTTGGCTTAATTGACCATTACCGCCAGAGTAATGCTGCTCTACTGACATCATGCGCGCCGACGCTTTTACATTTTCAGTGGTTGCACGCATTAATAGATTTGAGATGAGCGTTTCTTGCGAACCAAATTCTTCATGTATTTTAAGTAGTCCGCGAAGAGTACCTGACTCACCCGCAGGTACATTACCAGGCAGTCTAAAACGTGAGACTCCTCTTGCGCCACCAGTTGTAGTATCCAAAAAGCGAATAGGAATTAACGGCACAATAGCACTGGCAGTTGCGGTGCTGTCGCCTGTAAAGTTAATTGAAATAACTTTTTTATACGCCGAAGTAGTACCAAACGCTTTTAAATAAGGGCCAGCTTGATCAATCACTGTTAAATTACCGGTAAAGGCTGATTGATGAACCAACCGTTCATCTGCTTCATTCCACGAAATAACTTGTGAGGTCAATGTTGCAATCACTACGAGTACGATGACAATGGCACTAATTAAAATTACGCTACGACGACCAAAGCGCCCCATAAAAGATCCTTTATTTGCTTGTGTAGCGGGTTGTTGCTGGCTATCCATTTTTATTACTCTCCATATTTAATTTCTTTTTAACAAAATAAATGATTTCTTGCTCGCTTAATTGCGCACAAAAACTTCCTGAACGGTGTAACTCAATAAATGTGGTCAGGATATCTTCTTTGCTCTTGCGTGCTTTATCTTCGTTTTCTTGCGTTTGATTTTTTTCGGTAAGTTGAGTTATCAAGTCATCTACTATCGTATCTTTATCAAATAACACATTGTATTCTTTAGATTTACTGACTCGCGTTCTATGTATGTTACTGTAAATAACATAAAGCGACGAGCACAATATAACAATAAGTATACTTATCCCAATGATATACAGAATCATAAAATCTACTTATATAATTTGAATTGTTGATTTTTATAACAACTATAAAACGCTGTTTACAGATGTTAAGTTAATAATTTTACAGGATAACGCAGAAAAAAACAGAATAAAAAATATTGCATCAGCTGTAGCTATACGTAACTTACCCCACAATGTAGAATTCAGCATTGGTTTAACAGCTATTTGTACGAGTTATTGCGCAAACTCGAAACAATACTCGGCGGCTTCTATTTGTTGAGTATTATAAAAATCATTGGGGAGTTGAAAATGCCTTTGGGTGTGTTCTAAATTGAGTGCCTTAATATTTGCCATAAGTGCTTGGCGTTTTTCAATCCACTGACTTGAAAATCTTGGGTTATTAATAAAATGAGATACAGCTCTAAATTCAAAGTAAATGGTTCTACGTATTGCTGAACTCTCCTGCCTTCCCGAACAGTGGGCGGTATTTACATGATGAATAACCACATCCCCTGCTTTGGCAGTCACATTCACGCTTTGTAGTCTAGAATCTGATAGCTGGCGTTTTATATCGCAAACACACAATTGGCTACAATGAGAACCAGGAACTACTTTTAACGCTCCTTGCTCTGCTATCGCATCGTCTAAATATATTCCAAGTGTGATAATAGGTTCTTGCGTTTTTACGGCCATATCACGGTGCCAGTCAAAGCCAAGTGAGTCTAATGAATTTTTAATAACGATAGACTCATAGCTAGGTAAAACCGGTTCGCCAACAATAGCCTCAACATAACTCATTAGTTTGGTGTGTGCTAATAAACAAGCAAACCGAGGCTGAAACTGAAAAAGTGAATTAATACGGTAAACAAAAGGCTCGCCTGCTTGTTGCATAATGGCAACATTATTAAGCGACCTCCCAGCTAAATATTGTGACTTTACATCGTCAGTCAAGTGTTGGCAAAAATGCCCAAGCGCAACAACTTCACTCGGTTCTATCACTTGTTTTATTAGCACAAACCCCTGCTGTTTTAACTGTTCTGATACTAATTTAGTTTCCATCTTTAAAACCTCCTTATTCGTTATATTGTTGTGGTCAACTAATACAGCACAGTAGCTTATCTAAATTCAGGCCTAATTAAGGACTGTGTAGTATTTTTTAACAACACAAGACTCCCAACAATATATTTAGCAGGCAGTTTGGTGGACTCAGATCGCACAAAAAAGTAGATAATGAGTAGAAAAAATCACCGACTGCACAGTTAATCCATAATTTTGTTTAAATAATTTAAAAATACCAGTTAGCGTAGACTAACTGGTATTTTTTTGTGGCTAAATGATCACTGTTAACGTTATTTTATAGTTTCAGCTTTTTTCTTCGTAAAACAAATAACCCTAACAAAGTTAAAGTAAGAAAATTAAGTAAACCACCTGAATTTTTAGCTTCGGGTTCTGTTACATCAGGTTGTGGCGCAACAACTACAGGTGGAGTCGTATTTGCTGTAAATACAACTTCGCTTTGTTTGGTGGCAGTCTGGCCGTGTTCATCAGTGACTTTTAGTTCAACAGCATAAGTGCCATCTTGTATGAAGTCATGTTCAAATTTGCCAAGCTCACTCACGACATCGGCATCTATCGTCCATTCGTATGTCAACTGAGATCCATCTAAATCACTACTCAGCCCAGCATCAAAGTTACATACATATATTTCGCACGCCTCGCTAAAATTAGCTTCTGGTTTAATGAGTTCTTGCACTTGAGCATTTATTTCAATGCTTTGTGTAGTACCAAACTTATTAGTGAGTTGATAGGTGACTTTGTTCTCGCCCAGTTGAGGCATTACAGCCGTAAATTGCTCTTCATTGTAGCTATTATCAGCAAATTGCCATAAATATGAGTAACCACCAAATTTGTTGCCTGCTTTAAACTCACATTTTGCGCCTTCACATGTTGCTGTCGCTCGGAGTGTTGGTAAGCTCGCATCTAAATTAAATGCTGATACAGGCCCTACTTGCCCTGTTATATCTTTCCCTTGAAAATACAGTGTGATTTTTCCATCAATTAAGTCTGATTGATTAAATGTAGCAATAACATTTTCTGTTTTAGCGTCGGCATTGCCATCTAAAAATGTCGCTAAACGGGTATTTCCTGCACTTGGGTATTCGTTAAGACTGTATTTTACTGTTGCAATGTTATCTGCGACTAAATCACCATTGAGCTTACTAAAGCGCTCTTCTGTTGCGCTAACTTTAACTTCAATGTTACCACCAACACTGCCAACGACCTCAATAGATTCAATATCAGGCCCTTGGGCTAATAAGTATGGGGCTTCCACTACTTTTGCCGCATATAAAAGCGCTTTTAGATTATCGGGTTTTAGTGTTTCTTGGTAATAATCACATGACTGAAAAAAGTCAGTACCTAACTCAAATGTAATATGCGCAATACCCAGCTCTCCGTACGCCAAGCTATCCGACGTACCATCTGTAGCATATAAGCCTATCGATTGTTGTGGTAAGTAATTATTGAAATATGCAAGCTTTTTACCAAGCGATTCAAGCCCAGCTTGGTTTGGAGCTGGTTTATCAATATTTCCCCAAGGCCAAAGTATGAGGCGGCTGTAGCTGTGAATATCAAGGTATAGGCCTTGTGTATCACTTGGCGCAGCATCATCGTCATTTGGGCCTCTCACATCAGGATATAACTTGCGTATATAATCTTCTATCGCAGCAACTTCAGGTTCAGACGCGCCGCTTTTACCGCGATATGTTGCTTGGCAAGCTTGCCCGCTAGATCCCCCTTCAACCGTATTCCAACCAAATGAATAATTACGATTGAGATCAACACCCACATTCCCCGATGGGCAATGGTTTTCATTGTGATTTTTGCGTTGTAAGTAGCCTGCCTCAGCAATTTTTCGACCATCAGGGTTACTTTGAAATAATATATGAATTTGATGACGCTCTAAAACCCATGCGATATCCGGATTTGTTTTCGCATCATTAAGTAGCATTTTAGCAAAGTCGAGAGTGAGGCCTGCTGTCGCATATTCTCTGGCATGTAATGCGCTTTGAATAAATAACACGGGTGGATTATCAAGGTTTTTATTACCTATTTTTAATACTTTTAGATCGTAACCTGAGCCACCATTTATTTTTTGCCAACTATCACCAATGTCTACCCATTGCGTTATATCTGGATATTGCTGCGTTAACTGCTCGACGCTGGCAAGTGTTTCTTCAACTGTTGCATAACATGCAAATCCTGGGATCCCCGATGTTTGTACACTTTGAGATACATGCTGTTCCTGCATTTTTTTTACTTTACTGTGCCATAAAGCATCTGCTGGTGTCAGTTTAATACCCTTGCTTTGTAAGCGTAAAACATCCTGATTTGATAACTGTAATAAAATGCCATTTCGTTCATCAGATAAAAGTGCATGATGAAAGCTTATGCGCGTTTTTATTTCTTGTTGTTCATTATCAAACGTCGCTAAATAAACTGGATCTTGTACTCCAGCCAGCGATAAAGTACTTGCTAATAAAAGAGGGGCTACAAATAGCATTCTGAATAACCAATGTTGTTAGTATTATTTTAACTAAAATATAACATTTAAGTTAGAACTTAAATGTTTTGTTCCCAAATAAATGTTAAATGAGCTTTTTTAAGCTTTAACTTCCTCTATGTATTCTAACCATTCTATCTATACTTTAATTAAACATCATATTTGCAGCCATCACTAACAATAATACTGCAAAGACTTTTTTGATCATTGGTACAGGTAGATGATGTGTTGCTTTGGCACCTAGAGGCGCCGTAAACCAAGACGTGCAAATAATACCGAATAAAGCAGGTAAATATACAAACCCAGCAAACCCATCTTCTAAAGCAAAATGACTACTGCCTGAGCTGATATAACCTATCGATCCAAATAATGCGATGACAATACCGCAGGCAGAAGCACATCCTATCGCTTTTTTCATATCGAGTGAGAAAAACGTCAATAGTGGCACTAGAAGTGCGCCACCGCCAATCCCAATCATGGCTGACAAGCCGCCTGTAATCGTTGTAAAAAAGGTTAACAGGCCTTTGTTAGGCATTTTACGCTCAACAGGGGAATCACTTTTACTGCTTAAAAACATCTTCAACGCAATCAGTGTCACGCTCACTGCAAACACAATACGCACGGTTGCCTCTGGTAATAATGCGGCTAAAAAACCACTGATAAGCGCGCCAAAAGCAACCCCTGTCATTATCCAAGGAGCTAGCTCCCAAGGTACATTGCCATTTTTATGATGTGCTATTGCTGACGACGTTGAAGTGAATAATATTGACGCTAATGATGTTGCAATTGCAACGATAACCACCTGTTCAGCAGGTAAAACAGCTAAATAAAGTAAAATACTGCTTAATATTGGGACAATGACAAGCCCTCCACCAATACCTAACAGACCAGCTAAAAAACCAACACCACTGCCTAATATCGCGCAGTATATAATTAACAATATCAATTCACTCATTCCGTTCTTCTCTTTCTAATTCTAATTCTAGGGCAATCATGTTCAATGAATGCAATTATGTTAGCGGCGAGCTAATTGTTAATTTACTACTGAAGATTACGCGTTACATCAACTCAATACTAAATCGATGATAACTAATAGTATTACTCTTTCAGGTTCATTTTTAAGCTCGCTACATCCGGCGCGAGTATATCAATATAACCCAGCCCCGCTCACTATTTTGGCTAAGATGAGCCCTGAATATTCTTCATGTTTTATATGAAATAAATACACGTCGCACATCTAGCAGTCTAGAAGTTCAGAAATCCAAGTGAGTTTTATATATTTTCCTTCAATACAGCGAACATTTTTAAGATAACAACACTTAGTAATAATAAGTAATGAATCTAGTTCATGTTTTATGTGAAATAAAACCGTTTTTCTTCATGTACCGATCCACGTATAAATTACTCAACGCTTAGCGCTAGACAACATACAGCCACCCCTTCATTGGGCGTAAACAAAAAGGCTGTGACGGTTACTAACTAATTAAATCATAAAAATTGATTGGAAAGTCCAGCAAGCGTAACCCATAAACTCAGATTTAAATCAGACAATTGGATACTAGATCACCATGAACAAAGACTTCACATTTACTATTAAGAGCATTTGTCTTGATGAAGATTATCACCCATCAGACAATACCCGTATCACCACTAACTTTGCTAATTTGGCCAGAGGTAGTCACCGCCAAGCTAACTTACGCAACGCTTTAAAGATGATTGACAACAGTTTTAATGCCTTAGCAAATTGGGATAACCCTAAAGGCGATCGCTATTCTGTTGAACTTGAAATTATTTCTGTTGATATGGACATTGAAGGCAGTGGCCAAACTTTCCCATCAATTGAAGTATTGAAAACGAATATTGTTGACCATAAAACAAATAAACGCATTGAAGGCATTGTAGGAAATAACTTTTCTTCTTATGTACGCGATTATGATTTTAGCGTATTGCTACAAGAACATAATAAAGATCAACCACAATTTAGCATTCCAGATAATTTTGGCGAATTGCATGGCAAGCTCTTTCAATACTTTGTAAATTCAGCTGTTTACAAACAAAACTTTAGTAAACCGCCGGTTATCTGCCTAAGTGTATCGGATAATAAAACGTATCATCAGACTGAAAATCAGCACCCAGTATTAGGTGTTGAGTATCAGCCAAATGAGTCGTCTTTAACTGAGCAATATTTCAAAAAAATGGGCCTGCAAGTTCGCTATTTTATGCCTGCAAACAGTGTAGCGCCTTTGGCATTTTATTTCTTTGGTGATTTGCTTAATGACTACACGAGCCTTGAGCTTATCAGTACCATAAGCACAATGGGCACCTTTCAAAAAATCTACCGCCCTGAAATATATAATGCCAATGCAGCTGCAGGAAAGGCGTACCGACCAAACCTAAAGAACTTAGATCATTCATTAACACAAATTGTTTATGATCGAGAAGAGCGCAGCAAACTCGCTAATGAGCAAGGAAAGTTTGCCGAAGAAAAATTTATCAAACCATACCAAACTGTGCTTGAACAGTGGTCTGCTAGCTACGCTTAATTGCTCGGTTGAAAATCAATCCAAATTTACGGCATTATTTATTATGAAAACACAGACTAATAACACACTATTACCCACTTCAACCGCAGGCAGTTTACCTAAACCTGCTTGGCTTGCAGAGCCAGAAACGCTTTGGTCACCTTGGAAATTACAAGGCGATGAATTAATTGCAGGCAAACAGGATGCGCTACGTTTGTCATTACAAGATCAACAACATGCAGGTATTGATATTGTGAGTGATGGCGAACAAACACGCCAACACTTTGTAACCACCTTTATTGAGCACCTCAACGGTGTTGACTTTGAAAAACGTAAAACCGTTAAAATTCGCGATCGCTATGATGCTAGTGTACCAACAGTTGTAGGCCCTGTTAGTCGCCAAAAGCCTGTATTTGTTGAAGATGCCAAGTTTTTACGCAAGCAAACCAATCAGCCAATTAAATGGGCCCTGCCAGGGCCTATGACGATGATAGATACACTCTACGATGACCACTATAAAAGTCGAGAAAAGCTTGCATGGGAATTTGCTAAAATTCTCAACCAAGAAGCCAAAGAATTAGAAGCGGCAGGTGTAGATATTATCCAATTTGATGAGCCTGCATTTAATGTATTTTTTGATGAAGTCAATGAATGGGGTATCGCCTGTTTAGAAAGAGCGATTGAAGGCCTAAAATGCGAAACAGCAGTCCATATTTGTTACGGTTATGGCATTAAAGCCAACACTGATTGGAAAAAAACTTTGGGCTCTGAGTGGCGACAATATGAAGAGGCTTTTCCAAAACTACAAAAGTCTAATATCGATATTATCTCACTAGAGTGTCACAACTCTCATGTACCAATTGAGTTGCTTGAACTCATTCGCGGTAAAAAAGTAATGGTAGGCGCGATTGACGTTGCAACCAATACCATTGAAACACCAGAAGAAGTAGCAGCCACCCTGCGCAAAGCACTTAAATATGTTGATGCCGACAAGCTCTACCCTTGTACCAACTGCGGCATGGCCCCGCTACCTCATCACGTAGCAAAAGGGAAACTAGATGCCTTAAGTGCAGGTGCAGAGATAGTCAGAAAAGAGCTTTCAGCTTAGACGCAATGATAATAGAGTTGCCTTTAGGTTTGTTCTGATTCAACGCAAGTAAATGCTCTATTTATTTAAAACGAAGCCTCATTTTTACGAGGCTTCTAGGGAGTGTTGATCTTTGTAGATTGAAATTTATTCAATCTAGGGGCGATTTAATCGCGGCGCGAGGTGTGTAACCTAGACTATGCGCTTTTATGTGTAAATTCCTTCTGCTGTTTTGTTGGTTTCGCACCACTGAGCCCTACCGACTCCTGAAGAGTATGATTAGCATCATTTCATCATTCAAACCTATAAACTCCATTGCCCGTGTGCCATAATCTAAATAATTCATGAATTTAGTAACTTGGCGGCATTTAAACCGTTTCAAGCTAACTTAAAGGGTTTTTAAATGGCTTATCAAGAGCAAAATCAAGCAACAATATACTGGCACGATTATGAGACCTGGGGGGCGAGTCCGCAAAAGGATAAACCTAGCCAGTTTGCAGGGATTCGGACCGATCTTGATTTAAACATTATTGGTGAGCCGTTGATTGAATATTGCAAACCGGTGGCTGATTATTTACCGCATCCTGAGGCGTGTTTGATCACAGGCATTACACCGCAAGTGGCGATGCAAAAAGGTTTAGTTGAAGCTGAGTTTATTGCCAAAATCCATGCTGAATTTAGTGTGCCTAATACCTGCGTAGCTGGCTATAACAGCATTCGTTTTGATGACGAAGTAAGCCGTTACAGCTTTTACCGTAATTTTTACGACCCCTATGAGCGTGAATACAAAAACAATAATAGCCGCTGGGATATTATTGATTTAGTGCGCGCTTGTTATGCGCTTCGCCCTGAAGGTATTGAATGGCCGCTCAAAGAAGATGGCAGCCCAAGTTTTAAGCTGGAACATTTAACCGTTGCCAATGGCATTGAACACGCCGCTGCACATGACGCGTTAAGCGATGTAACCGCCACTATTGCGTTAGCTAAACTAATAAAAGACAAGCAGCCTAAACTGTATAACTTCTTTTTTGGATTACGTGGTAAAAAAGCCTTAGCTGAATTAGTTGATGTGTTTAACATGACGCCGCTAGTACATACCTCGTCACGTATACCCGCTACACAAGGGTGTACAAGCTGGATTGCACCAATGAGCTTTCATCCAACCAATAAAAACGCGGTAGTATGCTTTAACCTAACGGAAGATCCGCAAGTGTTACTGGATTTATCAGTTGAAGAGCTGCGGACGCGTCTTTATACCAAGCGCAGTGATCTTGCCGAGGATGAACGACCCGTTGGTTTAAAGCTAGTGCATTTAAACAAGTGCCCTATTTTAGCACCTGCTAAAACGTTATTACCTGAAAATGCAGCTCGATTAGGTATTGACCGCGAGCAATGCTTAAAAAATCTTGCGATTTTAAAAGCCAATTCAACACTGCGCGATAAAGTGACTGAAGTGTTTAATGACAAGCCTGATTACGGTAAAACCACCAATACTGATTACATGTTATACGACGGCTTTACCAGCCATGCTGATAAAGCTAAATTTGCAATTATCCGAGATGCCAGCCCTGAGCAATTAGCCGGTATGAAGTTAGATTTTGAAGACAAAAAGTTTGATAACTTATTGTTTAAGTATCGCGCCCGTAACTGGCCGCAATCGCTTAATCAAGATGAACTCGATCAATGGCGTCAATATTGCCAAAACAAGCTAATGCATGGTGAAGATCAACCATCGATTAGCGCACAAGATTTTATGGTAACCCTTGAAAATCTCGCCCATGAACATGACGATAATGAAAAAAATCTGACTATCCTTAAAGCGCTTTATAACTACGCGCAAAGTATGTAAAGCGGTAAGCGGTAAGCGGTAAGCGGTAAGCGGTAAGCGGTAAGCGGTAAGCGGTAAGCGGTAAGCGGTAAGCGGTAAGCGGTAAGCGGTAAGCGGTAAGCGGTAAGCGGTAAGCGGTAAGCGGTAAGCGGCTTGATTTTAATAAATAAAGCGCCTTAGTCAATATAATTGAAGGCGCTTAATAACCATTTAAATAATTACTTTTTATGCAGTGCTTCAATACGCGCTAATAAACTTGAAGTATCAAAACGCCCACCACCGAGTGCTTGTACGTCAGCGTAGTACTGATCAACCGTTGCTGTCATCGGTAGCGTTGCACCATTATTTTTAGCTTCATCTAACGCAATACCTAAATCTTTACGCATCCAATCTACGGCAAAACCAAATTCGTATTCACCTGCCCACATGGTTTTATAGCGATTTTCCATTTGCCAAGAACCCGCCGCGCCTTTTGAAATAGTTTCAATTACCTTTTCACCATCAAGGCCCGCTTGTTTTGCAAAATGTAAGCCCTCTGCCAAACCTTGCACAACACCTGCAATACAAATTTGATTGACCATTTTACATAATTGACCAGAGCCCACTTCACCGAGTAATTGGCTAAAGCGACTAAACGCCGCCATGATAGGCTGTACTTTTGCAAACACTACCGCATCACCACCAGCCATTACCGTTAATACGCCACTTTCAGCGCCGGCTTGGCCACCCGATACTGGCGCATCAATAAAGGCAATATTTTTAAGTGCTGCATTAGCCGACACTTCGCGCGCCACTTCTGCCGACGTTGTTGTATGATCCACTAAAATAGTGCCCGTTTGCATACCTGCAATCACGCCGTCTGCGCCATATACAACTGAGCGTAAATCATCATCGTTACCTACACACATAAATACAACATCTGCATTTTCAGCGGCTTTTGCAGGCGTTAATGCAACCTCACCGGTGTACTTTTGTGCCCATTGTTGTGCTTTTTCTGTGGTGCGGTTATATACCGTTACATGGTGGCCTGCAGCAGCTAAATGACCTGCCATTGGATACCCCATAACGCCTAAACCGATAAATGCGACTTTCATTGACATAAAATTGACCTATTTCAGTGGTAACTTAAAAAGATAATTTGATTATCTCAACCGAATAGACAAAAAGCGAATGAAAAAGTCTTCATTACATTTCTTCATGGACGAGACAAAACAGGAAACCTATGGATAGCATATATCAATTCAGCGCCCCACTTTATAATGGCGAAAACTTTGATCTGAGCCAATTAACAGGCAGCACTATTTTAATTGTTAATACGGCCAGTAAATGTAACTTTTCAGTGCAATTAACCGCGCTTGAAAAGCTATACCAACAATATAAGCATTTTGGTTTTACTGTGTTGGCCTTTCCGTGTAATCAGTTTGATTACAACGAACCAATAAATAACCCTGATATTAAAGACTTTTACCAACAACAGTTTAATGTTAGCTTTCCTGTGTTTAGTAAAGTGATGGTGAATGGCCCTGAAGCTCACCCATTATTTAACTATTTAAAAGCACATACCCGAGGAATAGCACAAAACCGTGCCATAAAATGGAATTTTACTAAGTTTCTAATAAACTCTGAGGGGCAATTAGCCGTGCGCTACGCACCGCGCACTAAACCCGACACCTTAAAACAGGTAATAGAGAGTACAATAAATGACGCAACTAACAATGGCGCTTTTCAGTTCGCAAAAGTATGAACAAACATCTTTTGATGCCTGCTTAAAAAATCAAACAGACATCAAATTAACCCATTTTGAGCAATCGCTCGATGCGCAAACGGCCATACTTTGCCAAGGCTTTGATGCGGTATGTGTATTTGTTAATGATGTGGTTGATAAAACCGTCATTAAACAACTCGCACACTACGGTATTAAATGTATTTTACTGCGCTGCGCGGGGTTTAATAACGTTGATTTAGCTGCCGCAAATGCGCATAACATCAAAGTATGCCGTGTGCCAGCCTACAGCCCAGAAGCAGTTGCTGAGCACTGCATCGCATTAATGCTCACTTTAAATCGTAAAACCCATAAAGCATATAACCGCATTCGCGAAGATAACTTTGACTTAAACGGCTTGCTTGGCTTTAACTTATTTAAAAAAACCATTGGCGTAATTGGCTGCGGGAAAATTGGCCTAGCATTGGTTAATATACTCAATGGCTTTGGTGCAAATATATTGGTTTGCGACCCTTATGCAACAGAGGGTAATTACACCCTATGCGATATAGACACTTTACTCACCCAAAGTGATATTATTTCACTGCATTGCCCATTAAACGAAAGCACGCACCACTTAATTGATGAAACAGCATTTAGCAAAATGAAAACTGGCGTTATGCTTATTAACACCTCACGCGGCGCATTGGTTGATAGTAAAGCATGCATTAGCGCACTTAAAAGTAAGAAGCTTGGCTATTTAGGACTTGATGTTTACGAGCAAGAATCAGAGCTGTTTTTTAAAGACCGTCGTGACGAAATAATGCAAGACGATATATTTTCACGATTGGTAAGCTTTCCTAACGTATTAGTCACCGGGCACCAAGGTTTTTTTACCAAAGAAGCCTTAGCTGAGATTGCCCAAACAACGATAGATAATGCCCTTGAATTTACTCACAACAAGCCCCTGAGTAATGAAGTTAAATAAGGCTAGGTGCTAGGTAAAGGTTTAAAAACCAAAGTACAAAAAATCAACCTGGTTAGCTTTGCTCAAGCCTGTTAAATTACATAAGCTGAAGTAGCTCATATCAGCTCTAAAACTTAATTTAGAGTTCAGCTGACAGGCTGCTATGAGCGATAAGCGGCCGTTAGTAAAATAGAAGTTCAGTATCGATAACACAAGTGCTATTCGTATGATTAACCTGCTTAATTGTTCAGGCTAGTAGCAGCTGTGCGTGAAAAAATATCATTGCTTAACTGTTAAATATTAGGTTTAATAGGGACATAATAAATACTGAGCTACGCAGGGATAGCTTAGATACGATAGACACGCCGATGAAATTGGCTTGATGTAGCTTAGGTCATAAAAAGCCTTTCTCTATAAGTAAAGTCCATAGCATAAACAACACCAACTCTGACACACCGAGCAGGTAGCGCCTCAGTCCAACAAGCAACACTGCAACACAAACTGCGTGTCGCATAAATACTAAAATGTTAGTCATCATGGATAGATATGAGTAAATATGAAGCATGGGTAGATGAAACCCTACCTAAACATACACGACTTACAGACTCTGTAGTTTCAATAATTGAAAATTTATTAAAAACTCATGAGATTGAATACTTGACTGTATCAGGTCGAACTAAAACAAAAGAAAGTATTTTAGACAAAATTGAGAGAAAATCTTACAAAGATCCCGCAAAGCAACTAACAGACCTAACTGGAATTAGGGTAGTTGGTTATTTTGAATCAGATATATCCAAAATATCTAATTTAATTAGCAGTGCATTTACCGTAGATCTTTCAAATTCATTAAATCAAGATGAAAAGCTATCCGTAGATCAAATTGGTTATAGATCTGTTCACTTTGTTTGTGACATTGGGCAAGCAAGAGCAGGTCTTCCTGAGTTTGCTAATCTGTCCAATTTAAAGTTTGAAATTCAAGTACGAACAGTACTACAACACGCCTGGGCTGAGCTGGCCCATGATAGAAACTATAAATTCTTAGGGAAACTCCCCCCAGAGATAGAAAGAAAACTTTTCTTATATGCTGGTATGTTAGAAATTGCAGATAAAGGTTTCAGCGAAATCTCTAGTGAAATAGATTCATATATAGAAAAAGCTCATTCCGATACAATCCAAGGTAATCTTGACTATGTTTTAGACTCTCTAACCCTTCCTCAATTCGTTGACAATTGGTTTAAAATTAATGATTTAGCATTAGAGCATGTTGAAAATAAGTTAGACATTAAAGAGTTAATCTTTGAATTAAACTCTGTTGGTATTATCAAAGCTTCTGAATTAAATGATGCTATCCCCAATGATTATGCACAAAAATGTAAAGAAAAGAATTATAGCTCTACTATTTGGGGGCATACGAGGGACTGGTTAATTATTAATGATTGGAGGAAATTACGAGAGAATAATGATATCCGGTGGGTATTGGAGGGAGATGAAATCATTGATTCATACTTTTCTGCTGAAGAGTATGAAGAAATATCTATTGCTTTTGGCCTTGAAGATGGTGACGAATATGACTGGGAAAATGATTACTAACAAGTGACTATGGTGTCAATTCCTAATTTTAAACCATTTTAGGATCCCACATGGCACCATCTCTCACCATTAAATTTATGATTACTACCAGCTTTCGTATACACGCAATGATGGCTACTTTTTTTAGGTTTACCTGCTGAAACCATTCGTTGATAAATTTCTTTAAATTTAGGGTTGCATTGGATAGCTGACATCATTGCCATATACATGAAAACTTAAAATGAAAACTTAAAATGACACCCATTTTAAGTTTCATCAGAAGTAAAACAACAAACGCATCGATTGAAATCAGCAGTAAGTGAACATTTTAAACATAATCACGGTTTCATTCTCCTTAGCTTAATCCATAAACGCAGGCACCTAAATTACAGACATAAAAAATAGTGCCTTAAGGCAATAGTTGACGTTTTAATTGAGTGTGAAAAAACTAGGCCAGTAGTTTTTCGCTGTTACTGACGTTGCTACGCCGTTTTCTGTTCAAGTGTTCACAGTAACTCTCTTGTGAGGTCGTCCTACCTACTGCGCCATGAAATACGCGCGTAAATTGCGCCGTGAGTTTTAACCAGTTTTCTGGGCTAATGTTGACTCTTTCTAATAGCGGTGAATGACTACTTTCTATATAACCGCGCTTACCTTCTCTCATGCTACGCCCGGTTAATTCAACTAGTTCAAGATACGATTTAAGTTCAAACGGCAGGCCTTTTGGCATTATTTGACGTGACATGCCGGCAAAACGTAATAGTTGCTTTGGTTGTTTACCTTCTGTTGCGCTTTCTAATCGTTTTTGCACACTCGTATGTAATGACTCTTCTGGTGTGTTTGCCATTTTGGCCCTGATTGGGTTTAAATCTACATAGGCCATACAGGCGGCGAGTGCGGCTTCATCAAGCAGGGCTTGTGATTTGAACCGTCCTTCCCAGAATCGGCCTGTACACCCATCTTCTTTATTCGCTTTGCGGGCAATATCTTCATTTAATAGCCGCATAAACCAGCTGATGCTTGCTAAGCGCTCTCGATATTGTTCAACTGTTTGGTTGAAAAAGATGCACTCTGTTTTACTCAATTTTTCACCTTGCAAATATTTTTTCGTCAGTACCGTGCCTTTACACAGCTTATGCCAGCGAATAACAATGGCTTTATCATTAAGCCTATTGGCTTTTTTATCATCAATATACAGGACTAAATGGGTGTGGTTACTCATGACTGCATAAGCACATACATCAATGCAAAATACCTTCGCTAATTCTAGTAACCTTTCTTCAACCCACCCTCTGCGGTGCTCATAGGATTGACCAGTAAAACGGTCTTCACCGCATAGAAATGCTCGGCGTACACAGCGAGAAATACAATGATAGTACTTTGTATCAACCAAACTTATTTGACGTTTTCTTGCAACTGCCATACATCACCCTGTTTATTTTTTAAACTAATTAAAAGTTAGTAAAAAATAGAGGAAATACAAACTTTAAAATGGGTGTCTATTTTGTTTTTTGGCACAAGATCTTTGCCGAGACGTGGCAGTTACAGAGGCACGCTGGTCAGCTGTTTGCCCATGAACTGAAACTTAACAAGTAAAGCCACCGGACGCAGCTAGGCTGCGCCGGTGCTTTAAGCGTTAGGTGCCAAAACAAGGATTTTAAGTGTTTCAGAAGTTTTTAATTGTCTTTCAGGTACTTCTTGCTGTCATATATTATTCTGAATTAAAAACTGTCTAGTGAAAGCTGGGAAGTTCACTTTGGTATTGAATTGTTCATGCCTTAACAGGTTGTTATTAACAACCGAGTTTGTTACACCCCTTAGTTGATTAAATTTTGTGAAACGAAGTCAATGAACTTTCTAACTTTTAACGGTTGTTTTTTGTCTGCATAAAGAAGGTGGACGTTTCTGGCTTTTGGTTGACACCCTTCAAGTATTCTAACGAGTTCTCCTGTTTGGATACTTTCTTCAAGCAAAGGATAAGGTTGAAGAATAATTCCAATCCCCTTGAGTGCTGCATTTTTTAGTGCACTACCGTTATTACTAATGAATCTACTGTTTTGTAAATGTAAGAGGTCGACTCTAAACTCCTTTTTAAAATTGGAGCTATCAAACCACGGTTTAAAGCCTAAAAAGTGATGATTTTCTAAATCCTTCATATCTTGGGGGGTACCGTTTGTTTTTAGGTATGTTGGTGAAGCACAAAAAACAAGTTGTTGTGAGAAAACTTTCTTTGAGATGTAAGAAGCGTCTTTCAAATCACCAACTCTAAAAACAACATCATAATTGTCTAAAACAACGTCAGTTAAAGAATCAGATAATGTAAAGTCTATTCTTATTGAGGGGTTAGCCTCTAGAAATTCTGCGATGATTGTTGTTAATACATTAGTACCAAAGTTGTGCGGAGCATTAACTTTAATCAAACCAGTAGGCTCTTTTGTAAAATCATCCATAGAAAGAACTAATTCTCGATATTGCTTTTCTAACGCTTTAGCTTTATTTAGGTACACCTCGCCGGCTTCTGTTATGTTTTGCCCTCTAGTGCTTCTATTAAGTAGTTTAATATTTACTTCTTTTTCTAAATAATTGATGTATTTACTTACCATTGTTGTGGAAATATCGAATTTCGTCGCGACTTTAGAAAAGCTTTTTTCCTTACAAACAGAGATATAAATCTCAATAGCTTTCAATCTATCCATGTAAACCTCTGGTTTAAACTGTTTTAACAAAAAGTGGGTTAATGGTTTTATCCTAACAATATAACATAGGCTCGTAAATCAAACGGAGTCAATATGGAAACTTACCACTTAATTAGTTTTGTATTAGTGTCATTTCTGACTGTACTCAGTCCAGGACCTGCTGTGTTATTTACAATTAACAATGTGTTTAATGCTAATTCACACGATGTACTGAAGGGAATTTTGGGTGTTGCAACAGGAATTTTAATTGTAGGTTTCTTTGGAACCTTGTTATTAATGTTTACAACGGAAGTTATTGACGGCGCATTTAAGATTCTTAATCTTGCAGGGGCTTTTTATTTTTTATATTTGACTGCAAATAACCTTAGGGCATTTAAATATAAAAACAGTTTGAGTTATGAACAGAAAAAGCATTTTTCTCAAGGTCTAGTTATTAGTCTACTGAACCCAAAAGCACTTGCTTTTTTTATATTTATTTTTCCTACATACATGCAAGAGAATTATATTTCTGCGGGTATAGCAACGCTATTAACAAGTATTTTTGCTTTAAATGTATTACTTGTTCATAGCTTCTATGGTTTTAGTTTTAACTATTTAACTAAAACCATAGGCATTGACAAGTTTGCAAATTACTTCAATCGACTATCAGCATTTACTTTTTCTATCTTCGCTTTGTTTATGTTTAATCAATTCTTAACAAACTGAACTCAATAATTTAAGGAATCACTATGATTAATTTATATTACTGGACTACGCCCAATGGTCACAAAATCACTATGGCACTTGAAGAACTTGGTTTGGATTACAAGATACATCCAATAAATATATCTAAAGGGGAGCAGTTTTCACCAGAGTTTAGCGAATTGAGCCCTAACCAAAGAATACCAGCAATAACAGATAACGCCCCATTCAATACTTTTAAACCAATCAGTATTTTTGAATCAGGCGCTATTTTGCAATATTTAGCTGAAAAATCAGGGAAATTAATCGGTGAGTCTCTAACTGATAAATATAAGGTATTACAATGGTTAACTTGGCAAGTAACTGGACTTGGCCCTATGGCTGGGCAGAATCACCATTTTACACACTATGCCTCTGAACAAGTGCCTTATGCAATTAACCGCTATCAAAATGAGACGAATCGTCTTTATAGTGTTATGAACAAGCAACTGGAGCAAACAGAATACTTAGCTGGCAACTTTTATTCAATTGCGGATATCGCGTGTTACCCTTGGATAAGAATACATGCTTATCAAAATATTGATATTGAGAAATTTAGTAATCTTAAGCGCTGGTTAAAGAATATCAAAACGAGACCGTCAACAATTAAAGCTTTTGAGGTGGCAAGTAGAATTAATACCCAACCTACGGTTAATGAAAAGGCTTCGCACCTGCTTTTTAATCAATCGCATGTTAAGTGATTTATTTAGGAGAACGACATGGTTAAATTGTATGAATTAGCAGGAAAAAACGGAGTCATTTTTAGTCCTTATTGTTGGCGTATAAGAATGGCATTAAGTTTTAAAGGAGTGAATTTTGAATGCGAAGAAGTAGCTTTCACGGATATTAAAAACATCAGTGAAGGGCAATTTAAAACGGTGCCAGTAATATCAGATAACAACAATGTTATTAATGACTCATATGATATTGCTCTCTATCTGGACGAAGCTTACCCAGATACACCTTTACTTTTTCCAAATGAAGATGCAAAACAAGCCTTTAGGTTTATTGAAGCGTGGTCTAACTCACTTCATTCTGATATCGCACAGATTGCAATTTTTGACATTTTCAAAAAATTACAAGATAAAGATAAAGCATATTTTAGAAAATCAAGAGAAGCACTATTCTTAATGTCTCTTGAAGATGTACAAGAAAGTAAAAGTGCTGAAGCCACATCTAGTTTACTAAAAAAGCTATTGGTTTTAGAAAAGTACCTCATGAGAGCAAGGTTTGTAGGCAGTTTAAATCCAACATATGCAGATTTTATCATTTTTGGAAGCTTAAAGTGGCTACTTCAAACGAGCGAATCTTTCAATCATCATGACCTTCCAGAAAAGGCTCGTGAATGGTATACCGAACTCTCAAGTCGATACAATACTCCTTCTAGTTAACGCAATGTCTTTAAAATAATCTTAGAAAAGGGACGGAAGTAATGAGCAGCTTTTGTCCTAGATTTTAATGGAATGAAGTATGTATATCCGCTTTGTAATTAACGAATTTTGTCTTGAGTCAAATCAGCGACTAGGTCTATTTCATGCTGTTAGGTATATGAAAGATGATAATAAATTTTTGGATTATGAGTTGGAACAAGTAGAGAGAACCATGGACTGGTTTAACAACCACCTAGAATCACCGTTGGATTATTTGAATACTCAAAAACTAAGAAAATCTGATGTTTTCATTAGTTGGTTCAAAATATCGGCCAAAAAACATATTTCTAAGGTGAGAGAATTTATTGTATTGCTAGAAAGCAAAGGTGTCGTAGTTGAACAAATTAGAACTGACAGACCAGGAAAAATAGTTTATTCAGATGAATATCAGGTGTTTGCTAAGCCATATGAAAAGTTTTAGTTTTTTACTAACGCTGATTGTTTAGCTGTGCCACTTATCAATTGGAACGGACTTTACTGTTACGCATACATATATAAATTTTATCTAAAACAACCTCAAATAAAGTTTACTAACGCTTATTTGAGATTCTAAATTATTTTGTGGATGTAATTCACTCAAGTTGATTATTAATGGTTTGTAGTTACCTCTTTTAAGAGCTGAGGCCAAAAACTAATTATAAAAAAAGAGACAGCAGTTGACAAGAGGTACACCAAAAGACTATGGAGAAGATATGAAGGCAGAAGGGGTCAAGGCAGAAGGGGTCAAATCTTGACTTCAGACATTAAAACCCTTAATCCCTGCAATTGATAGACTTCTGACTGTCAGCTTTGGTTAAGCTCAGTTAATCGAATCTGACAGGTTAAGTTAAAACTTCATCACATAGGTCCCTTAAATACGTCTACTTACATTTTACGGATAGCATTTATTTTATTAATCTTTTTGATCACGCCTAACTCAAAAAGCTGTTGCGCGCTGGACTTGAGCAATTGGGTTTCCTATGGCGCTATATGGTCTTTAATGATTAAGTTTACATAGGTAATTTGCAGCCGGTTTATTGCACGGCTTTTCTTTCTGCATTCAAAACATTTGATTGCATTTGCATCAATCCAAAATTTTAATTGTTCAAACCAGTATTGCTGCTCTTTAGCAAAAAATATAAATGCTCTGTGACAATCGACACATTGCTTTTGTATATCAATGTAGAGATTTCGTGGGTATATACAATAACTTTGCTGTTCGATAGCTGCGGGGATCGCGCGTCTCTGATAGATAGCGCATCCCCTTATATCACCAATGGGTATTATCAATTTCTTGGTTTGTAAAACTAAAATCTGACGGCTAAACTATCAACCAAACGCGACATTGGCAAACACGGCGGTCATCAATATTGGGCATACAAAACGTATATACTGTGCAAACCAATAACGTACACCACTTGCAGCTTTATGCAATTGATTACCACGGCGCCATAACCAACCCACAGTGATAAAGTAAAATAAGCCCATCAGCGGTAATTGATACTGTGTTAATACCATAATCACTAAACCGAATAACCAATCAAAGTTAAAAATAATCAACGATGATGCTGTAAGTACTGTAAGGCTTACTAAAAAAGTCGCCTGTTTACGTTCTACTTGATGGTTTTCGACGAGAAAAGCCACCGGAATTTCGGTTGATGAAATTGTTGAAGTAAGCGATGCAATCGACATCAATACAAAAAATAGTAAACCAACTAACAACCCGACTTCACCCATGGTATTAAATAACTGCGGTAAAATTGCAAAAATTAACTGCCCTTCGCCCACCAATTTACCATCACTAAATACTTGAACGCCATTGTGCTGCGCCACATAAATGGCAGGAATAATTAATAAACCGGCTAAAAACGCCACCCCTGTATCTAGCAATGCTACCGATGCGGTTAAACGCGGTAAGTTAGCATCAGGCTGTAAGTACGAGCCATAAATCATCATACAACCCACACCCAGTGACAACGAAAAGAACGCCTGCCCCATTGCCGCAATAATTAATCCTGGGTCGAGTATTTGGCTAAAGTCAGGGACTAAATACGCAGCAAAGCCATTACTAGCGCCATCAAGCGTTGCTATATAAGCAATTAATCCCACCAGTAAAACCAACAACATAGGCATTAACCGGCGTGACCAAGTTTCAATCCCAGATTTAACTCCTTTAAGAATAATGCTCGCGGTGAGTAACAGCATCAGTGGTGTAAATATAAAATTACGTGCCATCGAGTCGGTTTTTAAAAACGTGCTGATTTCAGTAAACCCTAAAAATAAAGCTATGGGCTCAAGTGCGTAGGCAAGCATCCATCCAGCTACAATGGAGTAAAAGCTAAGCATCACAATAGCGCCTGCTAAGCCTAGGTAACCCGCAGCAGCACCTACATGTGGCGCTTGCTCTTGCCATGCATTTCTGAGTGCTTTTACAGGATTAGCTTGCGCTTTATGACCTAAATATAATTCAGTATATAAAGCGGGTAATGCCAATAAAAATATTACAATAAAGTAGACCAGTAAAAATGCGCCGCCGCCATGATTAGCCGCTTGCGTGGGGAACCCCCAAATATTACCTAATCCTACCGCAGCGCCAGACGCTGCTAAAACAAAGCCAAGGCGGCTTTGAAAACCATCACGCGATTGTGCCATACATCTACAAATCTGTTATTATTTTTCATTATTGTGAATTAAACCATATTTCACAGTCACTGAGTAATAAATTTGCCTTGGCTGAAATAACCGGCGCGCATTCGCACGAAATATAAACGTATTTGTTCTTTTATCTCTTTAATTGTGGATTTTATGCCTGCGATATTTTTTCAACAGCAGCTAGTTATTACAACGCACATGGTACAGCCGCTCAATACCCACACTATTTTATTATGTGATGCTCAGCATTTAAATATTGATAAGTTCGCTTTAAATACGCTATTGAGCCCTTTTGAACTCGCGGTGATCACCCGTCGTAAAAGTAACAAAGCCAAGCAAGAATATTTAGCCACTCGACTGCTGCTTAAGTATTTAGTAAAACTAAGCTCTCCAGAGTTTGCCAAGTTACCAGCTCATCATATTAGCTCTGAATTTGACGAGCCTAGCAGTAAATTACTCATACATATAACGGGCAGTAACACCGTGTTTAGCAGTTGCCTGTCGCACTCAAACGGTTTTGTCGGTGCCGCGCTGAATATTGAGCGAATTGAGTTTGGTTTTGATATTGAAAAAATAAGCACAAAGCGCCCATTTGAAAAGCTCGCAAAGCATTTTTACCACCCTGATGAAGTAAATTTAATAACGCAAAATCAACAACAAGGCGCTGAGCGATTTTTTAGAATATGGACCTTAAAAGAAGCACTCGCTAAAGCCACCAGCCAGCCGATTGCAAAATTACTGAGTCCCAATGTGTTTGATCAATTAACGCAGGCTCATTTGCGCGCTGTAAGCTGCCAATATAATGAGTTTGATGTGAGTGTAGTGAGTAATCAGAGCACTGACTGGCAGTGCTCTGTGGTAAATACTATCGACCAATTACGCGGCGTTTTGAACTTCTAATAAGCGGCTATGAATGGCTTGTACAACGCGATCCGATTCAGCTTGTTCTACCAAAAAGCATAAGTTGTGCTTACTAGCACCATGGCAAATTAAGCGAATATTAAAATCACTTAATACGTTCATTAAATTCATTTCGTGCTGACGTAATTGAATTTGTGAGCCAATCAGCGCCACTAGCGTTAAGTTGTTTTCTACCGAGACATGGCAAAACTCTGCTAATTTATCTAAACAGTCTTGATCAAGCTCAGGACGCGATGCATTTGGCGCGTTATCCAATGTAATAGCCACACTTATTTCTGACGTGGTAACTAAATCAACCGAGATGTTAAACTCGCTTAAAATCGTAAACACGCGCGCTAAAAAACCGCTGGCTAATAGCATTTCAGGGCTCTTAAGCGTAAGCAATAACTGGTTTTTACGCTGTGTAACTGCACGAATACCTGGCAATTGTGATTTTTCACGTTCAATCCACGTACCACCGCGCTCTGGTTCACGGCTCGAACCTACAAAGACGTTAATGTGACTACGGCTTGCTGGTAAAATAGTCGCAGGATGTAGCACTTTAGCGCCAAAAGTGGCCATTTCTGCCGCTTCATCAAAACTTAAGCGCGCAATCGGTGTTGCTTTGGCACATAAACGTGGATCAGTGCTAAATATACCTACCACGTCCGTCCAAATATGCACGCTTTTGGCGTTAATTGCTTCAGCTAATAATGCTGCACTGTAATCTGAACCGCCACGACCAAGAGTGGTCGTTTGGCCGTGTGCATCACTGCCTATAAAACCTTGCGTTACAATAACGTGCTCCGCTAATAGCGGGACCAAATGCTCTTTCGCAGCCGCAGCGGTGGCCGCTACATCTGGTGTTGCCTTTGAAAACTGGCTGTCTGTTTTTAATACTTGGCGCACATCAAAACGAATTGCGTTTAAACCATTCAAACGCAGCACTTGGGTAAATAAATACGACGATAAGCGTTCACCAAAACTCAGGAGTTCATCTTGTTGTTGTTTTGATTTAACGCCTTCACTGGCTAAAGCTTGAAACGCCTTAATAGTTTCGTCAAAGCCATGGGCTAAATCTGCATCAAGCGATAGCTCATTTAAAATGGCTTCTTGAATGGCTAACACGCCAGTGATGTTTTCTGCGCGCTCATCCGTTGAGATATCTTTTTTACACAATGCAACAAGGTGATTAGTGACACCTGCACTGGCACTTACAGCCACTACGCGTACATTGTTATCGGCTACAATAATTTCACTGCAACGGTTCATAGCGTCAAAGTTGGCCACACTGGTGCCGCCAAATTTTGCTACTACGTGATCTGTTTTTTGGTTTTGTGCTGACTGTTGCGCGTTATTAGCAGCTAATTGGGTATTCATGTCGTCTCCTTTTGTGGCATTCAAACCACGGTAATACAAGAAGAACTTGGCAAGGGGGTGCTCGATAAGAAAAGTCCACTGCCAGAAGCTCTCCACCTAATTTGGTGACAGTTTTGAGGATTCAGCCCCATAAACCGAAAAACCACTGTGACGTGCAGTTGTTTTCCTCGGCGAATATTTCCCTCCTTAATGGTCGTTGGCAGTCGTCGCCTCACATTAAGTACCTAAATACCGCACCTCTTCTGAATGTTAGATTAATTGCATTTTATAATTGCCAATTAAAATAACAAAGCCCACATAAAGTGGGCTTTGAAAGTTATCGTTTAGACGTCTAGCTGTCAAGTTGTTTTAATTAATAAAGGTCATTAAATAAAACTACCTGCTAAATATGAGCCCATATAACCGATTGTATACGCTATTAATAAATACAACGACATACGTAAATAACTTAAAAATGTGAGTGCTTTTACTTTACTCATCGCAATAATACCTGCCGCAGAGCCAATAATAAGCATTGAGCCGCCCACACCAGTTGCATACGTGAACGACAACCATTGTTGCGGACTCATGACTATTTCAGCTTTAAGCAGCGCAGCAGTCAGCGGAACGTTATCTACCGCAGCAGAGAGTATACCCATTAAGTAGTTTGCATACTCTGGTGCCATTAACTCATACAAATTCGTAAACTTGCTTAGCATACCCACTTCTTTTAGCGCACCAACAAGCAGTAGTACACCCACAAAAAACAGTAGCGTGTCGTATTCAATTTCACGAATGTAGTCGATGATTTTTTTGTTGACGTCTTTTTTGCGCATTAAAAATTGCGCCGTTAAAAACATTAACGATAAACCAAACAAGAACGTTAACAATGGAGGTACGTGATACATCACACTGAGTGTCAGCGTTGCAATAATCGTCGATAAGAAAATAACGGCAATGGTTATATCCGTTTTTTCAATTCGGCGATCTTCTTGCTTAGTAAACTGCACCGCACCGTTTAACCCAAATGACAGCATAACGGCCAATAAAGCAACACTAAATAATGCAGGGGCAATTAACAGTAGTAAATTTCCAATACTGACTTTACCATCAAGGAAAATCATCAAGGTTGTTACATCACCGGTAATTAACGACACACCACCAGAGTTAACACTGAAGATGATTAACGTTGCGTACTTAATCAGTTTTTTCGGGTCCAGTTTTAACGACATAACAACGGCCAATGAAATTAGCGTCGCGGTAATGTTGTCTGAAATCGACGAGAATAAAAATGAAAAGCCACCAATCAAGAACATTAACTTTCGCTCGCTAATCGAGCTTGGCATGATCTTGTGCACAATATTTTGGATAAAACCTTTAGAGTTTAAATAGGCAACAAAGGTCATTGCAGCCATTAAAAACAACCATAATGTGGCAATCTCTAAAATATTGTGGTCAAGTTGGTGTTGTACACTTTCGGGGGTTTGCCCGTTTAAAGGCGAGATAAATAAGATAATCCAGCATAAAGTACCAAAGAAAAGCGTGGTTTTGGCCTTGTTTACATGGATAATATCCTCTATAACGATGAGCACGAATGCAAGCGCTATCAGGGTTAGGATAATTGCAGTTACCATGGTGTTTGAACAACCTTTATAAAAATGTAAAAATTGTATACTAGGTGTCAGTAATCGACACGGCGCGCAGTCTAGCACCAAAGGCTGTGTAAAACTATTGCCAATTTAATATTATATAAGTAATTGCTGTGTCCAAATAACACAGGTACACAGCACTCATTAGATTTTTTGGAGCTTTATGATCCCAGCTAAAAAGTTGCTAAATACCCTAACCGAGCACTGGGGAATGTTAGAGCTGCTATTTAAACGTTTTAAAATGGCCGATTTTAGCCTAAAAGACGTACAAAGTGCGATCAAACAAAAACAACCAACGTGGTCAAACGAACGGATCTATAAAGAAACCAATCGGCTTTTAAACCAAGATATTATTATTCCCTTGGCAAAATCATCTCAGCTTGAAATTAACCGTGCCATTGCAGATTTCGCCACCTTTTTATTGCAAGAAGAGCATTTAGGCCTAGCACAAGAAATTAGCGTATTGGTTGAAGATTTAGCACGCCTAGGCAACCGCCTAGATAATGCCGGTAGCATTGAAGACTACGATGAGATGCGCCGCTTTAGCCGCATTATGGATGATCGAGTGCGTAAAATAATGAAATTATTTGCCCACAATGAAAACGCCATTTTAAACATAGTCGAACAAGCTAAAGCCAATAACGCAGTGCAATCACTGCAAAAGCGCTATAAAGCCGTCATTGAAGCATTTGACGAGTACATAGAACCAATGCTTGAGATGGTTGATATTCGTGGCGATTTTCATGCGTGTTTTAGTACCATTGAAACGCAAATAAGTACGCAAATTGAATACATAGAACGCTCAGGTAAAGCCTACCAAGACAAACGTATGCTAGAGCAACTGCGCACCCGCATTTTAGAGATGCACCTAGTGGGTCGCGAAAGCTTACGTAAAAGTGCCGATATGTTGATGCCACTGCGTGAAGAGTTACGCCGCAATAATATGATCACTCGCCAAGCGGCAAAAGTGCTGGGATTGGTGCGTAAAAATGGTGTTGATAATATGCTAAGTGCTGTTCAACCTCATTTTGTATCTGACACGCAACGTTTTTCACTCGGGCAACAACGCCATATCATCGCTTATATGGCCACGTTGACAGAGTTTGAGCACAGTGAATATGAACTACCCGACCAAAACGATGTGCCTGCTTTTGTTACTCCTAATATTCCTGATTACAACAATGTAAAAGCGAACTTTAAAAAGCGCTTTAATGCGAAGCGTAAAAAACCACAACCATTATTAAGCTTTTTAGGGGAAAGCTACCCTGACCTTGAAGCAGACGAAATGCTATTTTTATATCAAAAGCTAGTAAGCGACACTGATATTGAAATAAATCAAAGCGATAAAAAAATGCGCGTTAAAATCGCAGGACAACATTTTTCACTCTTTCCTTTTAATACAACACCCTTTAATTCTAACCCTGTTGCATCTTCACAATCATCAACAGGAAATGAGTAACCGTTATGACACACATAAATTTAGATGAACTAAGCCACCTACAAACGATTAATAAAAAATTAGTCACGGGCTATCATATTAGCGAACAAGACACGGTAATGTGGCAAGAACTTGATCAACAAATTGATGCATATCGCGCATTATTTAGCGCCCTTGGCCATGATTTACAACACGATAGCCGTGGTTTTTATTACTTTGCCAGTGACGAAAGCACCCCAAATATGGGAAAAATCTCCCGCGCGATTGCCCTAACCATTTACATTTTGATTGAACACTATGCCAACTCAGGTAAAGATCCAATGCGCGCCCTGTTTGATGAAGTGAATGACCTTGAACTAATGCAAACATTAGTACAGATGAACAAACACTTGTTTGATCAACTCGAAATTTTTTCAGGCTCTGACTTACGTAAAGACGTGTATTTACGAATGATACGCTTAGGCCTTGCCCGTGAAGTGGAAAATGGCTTTATGTTACAAGCACCTGCTTATCGCTATATCGATGCATTAATGGAAGTGAACGAAGAAACCTATATTGGTGAGGACGAATAATGAAAAACCTTTACGGACTCAGCAAACTCGCACTTTTAAACACCGCAGGTTATGCAAAATGTGTGATCCCACTTGATAAAAGTAGCTCTATTTGTGCCCCTAATAATACCGGTAAAAGCTCGGTCATTAACGCCCTGCAATTTCCGCTGATCAATGATTTACGCCTTACCGAATGGGATGGCCATGATTTAGACGAAACCCGTAAGTTTTATTTCTCGTCAGATCAATCTTATATTTTACTTGAAGCCGACCTCCCCCATGGCCCTGTTGTTATTGGTGTAGCAGGGCTTGGTAAAATAGCAGGTTACGCGCATCAGTTTTTTTGTTACCAAGGAAAGCTTAACCTTGAACAGTACACTCAAGGTAAAACCATTATAAAATTCACTAAGCTATTTAATCACTTAAAAGAGCAAGGCTTTAATCCTATTGAGCTTAAAGCGCAAGAGTTAAACGCGTTATTAACGGGCGGTGCTACGCCATTTGATGGCGACATTAACTTAAAAATGATCCCGCTTAATAATGTGCAAGACTCGGCTATTTATAAAGAGATTTTCCGCCGAATTTTAAACTTGCATAAATTGGGTGCTGCAGATGTAAAACGCTTTATGTTGCGCGTGTTTGAACGCCATATGTCAAATTCAAAAGTCGATTTTTATGAAGTCTGGCGTCGCTCGTTCGATAAAGTAAACCGCGCAAAACGTGAGTTAAAAGCGCTAGAATCTATGCAAGAGCCAATTAGCGCGCTTGAGTCTATGCTTGAAAACCAAACCGTGCTTAAAGGTAAACTGGCCGCATACGCACCAAAAATTGATCAAGCCTTAATTGATTTTGACACGTATCAAGAAGCGCAATTAGATGAACTTAATATCGCCCTTGAGAACATAGAGCACGAAAAGCACGAGTTTGAGCAAAAACAACAGCTTTATGTGCAGCAATCACGAGATATTGAGCGCAGACAAACACAAATCGAGCAATGGTTTTTAGATTTTGGTGCACTAAAATCTGAATTTGAATTGGTGAATATGGCGACCTTAAAAGTGAGCCTTAGCCAGTTAAAGCAAGATTACGAGTCACTTTCGCACTCAATAAATAGTGCGCAAGGGCAAAGCTTACACACCCTTGACTACCGCATTAGCGAAACACAAAAGCAAATAAAAAGCTTAAAACTGCAACTTAAAAACCTTGAGTTCAATTTATTCACGCGTATGCGCGAGGACTTATCGTTAAAAGATGTTGAAGAAATTTCACGTATTTTAAACCCAGATATTCTCTCGTTCGCCACCACCAGCAATGGCGATATTGATATCACCGATGAAGATGTGTTTGGCGCATTTTTAGAGCAATTATCAGATAACGTTAAAGGCGGTGTACTTACCCTGCCCGGCGCAACGATTAAACTGAAAAAGCTCTCATCAGTGCAAATGCAAAGCGGCGAGAACAAAGAGCAATTAACCGCCCAGCTAACAGCGCTTGAACATTCATTAAAGGAATTTAAGCAACAGCGCGATGTAGCTGCCAATGTAGCTGACAAACAAAAAGAAAAAGACGCGTTATACGATGAGCTCATGTCAGCCGAAAGCGCGTTAAAACGCTTTGAACAGTTTGAGGTAATGCTGCAATCTGTCGATGCGCAATCGATGCTCAAAGAGCAATTACTTGCAGAGCGTGATCAAGTAGACGATTACTTACAAGATATTCAAAAAAATAGCGGCTCAATTGCTGATAGACGCTCGATTATTAAATCGAAAAAAGATCTTATTTCTCGCCAAGCTGATCGCCTACGCCAAGTGAAATCTGAACGAATTGACCATACTCTTGATTTGTATACTGGTAAAATCACCCCGTACATGATTGATATTCAAATCGACTTTGATAATCTCAGTGATTTAGTACATCACTTTAATAAAAACTGCCAAGAGCTACGTAACTTTGATATTAACGTGCGTAACACTTATTTACATATTTATAATGCGGGTATTACTAAGTTTGATAACGAAAACGACGAGTTTAGTAAATACCAAAAACTCATCGGTGCATTTCATAATATTGATAATGAACGTGACGCTGTTGAGCGCCAAGCGCGTGTTGCACTGACCGAAGTTGCAGCCACGATTAAAGGCCTGCGGGAAGATTTAGACCGTCTGCGCCGTGAAATGAACAGCTTTAATAAAGGCATTAGTCAGCACCGTATTTCTAACTTACAAGCGTTTAAAATCAATGTAATACCACGTAAAATGCTGGTTGATAGTATTGATACAATTATCAGTACGTCAAACCAGTTTGAACAAGGTGATACATTAGATTTACTCAGCCAAGAACCTTACAGCGAAAGCGCTGTTAATGAAGCAAAAGATCATTTAATTAAGCTTGCCTCTGATAAAGCGGGTTTAACATTAACCGATTTATTTGATATTCGCTTTGAAGTGGTAAACCGCGCTGGCGAAACGGAGCACTTTGAAAAAATCGATTCAGCAGGTTCAAACGGAACGCGTATCACCATTAAATTATTATGCGGCATGCTGTTTATTCGCTACCTATTGAGCGACCAAGAACAAAACTTATACCGTATTCCTATTTACATTGATGAGGCGGCCGATATCGACCCGCAAAACCAAAAAGCAATTATAGAGACCGCATTAAGCTTTGGTTTTGTGCCAATATTCGCCTCTGTGAAACCACAAATTAGCTGCGATTACATTGTGCCTATTCGCTCAGTTAAAGATGGCGCACAAAACTGGGTCGATGAAAAAGATTGGATAGAAGTAGAGCACACTACTGATGACTAATTAATCTATAATTCAGCTAATAACAACTAAACTTACAACCAAGTAACTTGAACTCTGGATAATAAGTCTATTTTCAGTCGCTAGTTTAAATGGCAAGTTTCAACGCTAACTACGTTGAATTTACTTGCAATTGGAAAGCGTCTGACGCGTAAGTTAGTAAATATCTTAACCAGAGTTCGGGTTAGGTAAACTTTAATAACACAAACATATTGAAAAATGTCATTTGTGGGATTTTTTTTATGTTATGTTATCAAATGAATAGAGTTTAAATTTGCCAAGGAGCAAACGTGATGAAAAACCTACTAATTGCAACAGCAGTGCTATTTTTAGCAGCATGCGCAAAAACCCCTGATTGGGATTACGATAAATCGGCTGATTTTAGTAATTATAAAACCTTTGCTTGGGTTCAAGATGCAAGTTTAACTAAAAATACGACCAATTATCAGATCAGTCCATTAATGGAAAAGCGCGTACGTGATGCAGTTAATACAGAGCTGACAAACATGGGCATGCAGTTGAGCGAAATAACGCAAGCTGATGTACTTATTAACTATCATGCATCGGTAGACACAAAAATTGATGTAGACACATTTAACACCGGTTACAGCGCACGTTGGAACTACTGGGGTATGGGTTACAATACACAAACAACGACGCGTGAATATGAAGTAGGCACGTTAATTGTTGATGTTGTTGACCGTGCATCAAATCAATTAGTATGGCGCGGAGCAAAAGAAGGTCGATTAAGAAAAAATCAATCACCTGAAGCGCGCACTGACGCAATTACTAAAACAGTGGCTGATATTCTAAGTAACTTCCCACCAGATAAGCAGTAATAAAATAACTCTTCATAATAGAAAGTGCATATTATGCGCTTTCTATTATTGAAAAGAGCTAAAAACCACGTGTTTTCTTTACTTAAATACACCCAATGACATTAGCTCCCCCCCTTAAACATCTAACATACACATACGCTGTGCTACAAAGCTTTATCGCTAGGTATTAATGTGTATGAGCATTTAACGTATAAAAATAAACCCCGCATAAAATACAAGGTTATATACTTAAAGGTTAAAGTTCACCTGGTTGAAAGTTATCTACCGCAATAGCCTGTTTACGTAAATTATTAGCTTCGTGCAACTTTACGCCTTGCTCGGCTGTTATGAGCTGCTTTTCAATCGCATTGGTAATCGCCGTTTCAATATCATCATTGCGGCTAAGGGTGCCGTCGCGTTGCCATTTTTTCAACTGCTTGAATGCATCACTGGTATTATGCATAGCAATAAAGGCATTTTCCATTACGCCAGTCCCTGCTTTATCATCCACATAACATAAATGCGTTAAACGGTTTCTGAATACTCCTGGTTGGGTCATATGCTCACACATTGCCTGAGCAAGATCATCACTCGGACGATGATAATGATTACCAAACGGAAATACGATACGCTTTAGAGCAAAGTTAACAACTGGGTTTGAGAAGTTCTTGAAAAAGCCGTTAAACGCTTGACCTATTTCAAATAACGATAATTCAACGGCATATTTAACAAAAGGTAAATCGGCTTGTTGGCGCCCTTCATCTTCAAAACGTTTCAACACACATGAAGCTAAGTAAAGGTGGCTTAATACATCGCCTAAACGTGCAGAGATCATTTCTTTACGCTTAAGCTCTCCCCCTAAAATGAGCATCGCCACATCCGTACAAAAAGCTAAACCACGACTCATTCGCCCAAGCTGCTTATAATAATCTGCGGTTGCGCCACATACTGGGGATTTAGCAAAGTAACTACGCGTTAAACCATGGATTAACGCCATACTCGCATTAGTTGCAGCAAATAAAATATGCTGCTGTAGTAAGGAATCAAATTCTTTTAACGCGAGTTCATCATCTTCCATTGCCGCAGCTTCCATTTCTTTTAATACAAATGGATGGCAACGAGTTGCTCCTTGGCCAAAGATCATTAAATTACGGGTTAAAATATTTGCCCCTTCCACCGTAATTGATACCGGTATACCCATATAGCCATGTGCTAAATAGTTATTAGGACCCACTTGTATTCCCTTACCTGAATGAATATCCATTGCATCATTCATAACTGTACGGCCCATTTCAGTCATATGGTATTTAGCAATTGCGGTCACCACTGATGGGCTCAATTTTAAATCTATTGCCCCTGCGGTCATTAAACGACACGCTTCAAGGCTATACGTTAATCCACCAATACGTGCAAGTGCTTCTTGTACACCTTCAAATTGACCAATTGATACACCAAATTGCTGGCGAACCGTTGCATAAGCAGATGTCATTCGCGCACACAAATGCCCTGTCGCGCTACTTAGTGCTGGCAATGAAATACCACGCCCTGCGCTTAGGCACTCAACCAACATTCGCCAGCCTCGACCAGCACCTTGTTGACCACCGATGATCCAATCAAGGGGAATAAAGACATCTTTACCGTACGTTGTGCCATTCATAAACGCCATGTTAAGCGGAAAGTGACGCTCCCCAGTCTCTACCCCAGGGTGATCTGTTGGGATCAGTGCACACGTGATCCCTAATTCCTTGTCTTTACCTAATAAACTATCCGGATCATACATTTTAAATGCTAAACCAAGTACTGTCGCAACAGGGGCTAGTGTTATGTAACGTTTTGACCAATTTAAACGTAGACCAATGACTTCCTGACCTTCAAACTCGCCTTTACATACAATACCTGAATCGGGAATACTGCCCGCATCAGAGCCGGCTTCTGGACCAGTAAGTGCAAAACACGGTACATCTTTACCACTTGCTAAGTTTGGTAGCCAACGCGCTTGTTGTTCTGTGGTTCCATAATGTAATAGTAATTCGCCTGGGCCTAAACTATTTGGCACCATAACAGTCACTGCGGCCGTTAAACTCTTAGTCGCAATTTTTGCGACTATGGTTGAATTAGCGATAGCAGAGAATTGGCGTCCACCGAATTTTTCAGGAATTATCAACGCAAAAAAACCTTGGGCTTTTAGGTAATCCCATACTTCTTTAGGTAAGTCTTTATCTTTTTGCACAATTTGATAGTCATCAAGCATCGCCAGTAATGTTTCGACCTCAGAGTCTAAAAACGCACGCTCTTTTTTACTCAACTCAGGCTTTGGGTAACTATGTAAAACCTGCCAATCGGGATTGCCGCTAAAAAGTTGCCCATCCCACCATACATCACCTGCTTCCATTGCTTCACGTTCAGTTTGCGATAGCGGCGGTAACACTTTTTTAAACATTTTAAACGTTGGTCGGCTTACTAGACTTAAGCGGATATCTTTTACCGCAAAAATGACTATTACCACCACCAGTAATAATACAAACACTGACATGGGAACGATCCTTATAAATTAATAAAAATACACTCCTTCAATTATGGCTGATCCTTGTATAAATACAATGTCGCTGTAAACATGTTTTACCCATAATGTTCAATGCTAGGCTTGATAAATTTTGCCTAACTTCAAGACGCTGCTATTATCCCACGTGATAAATAACAAATATAAGGGTCAACATGACTACTCCACATTTTAAGCTCAGTTTGAGCGCTTTAATGGTCGCCAGCACATTAGCATTAAGTGGCTGCAACCAAGATACAACAAACACATCAGCTCAAGCTGTCAGCCCTGCGCCAGTGACGGCACAAGACGCACAAACCTTTTTAGATGCAACAGAACTTGAACTCAGTGCACTGTATTTAGAATCAAGCCGCGCAGAATGGATTTACGCTAACTTTATTACGCACGACACCTCTGCACTTTCGGCCGAAGTAAATCGCAAGATGACAGAAGCGGTTGTTCGCCTTGCAAATGAAGCTGCGCAATTTGATTCTCTTGAACTGGGTTATGACGCACGTCGTAAGCTTGATAAATTAAAACTCGCTTTAACTTTACCAGCCCCACAAAATGCGGAAAAAACAGCGCAACTTTCTCAGCTTGTCGCTGAACTAGGCGGTATTTACGGCAAAGGAAAATACTGTAAAGAAGACGGCAGCTGCCTAAGCTTAGGTGATATGACGTCTAAAATGGCCACTAGCCGCGATTACAACGAGCTACTTGATTTGTGGCAAGGCTGGCGTCAGGTTTCAAAACCAATGCGCCCGCTTTATGAGCAACAAGTTGCCCTTACTAATGAAGGTGCAAAAGAACTTGGTTATGCAGACACTGGCGCAATGTGGCGTAGTAAGTACGATATGCCAGCCGATGATTTCGCTAAAGAACTTGACCGTATTTGGGGCCAAGTAAAGCCACTATATGATTCACTTCATTGCCATGTTCGCGCTAAGCTAGGCGAAAAATACGGCGAAGATAAAGTACCGCAAGATCAAGCTATTCCTGCGCATTTATTAGGGAACATGTGGGCGCAATCGTGGGGCAATATTTACGATGTAGTTGCACCTGAAAATGCTGATCCTGGTTATGACGTAACAGCATTATTAGCGCAGCATAAGTACGATGAGCTTAAAATGGTTCGCGGCGCAGAAAAATTCTTCACTTCAATGGGCTTTGACGCACTTCCAGACACTTTTTACGAACGTTCATTGTTCACTAAGCCTGCCGATCGTGACGTTCAGTGTCACGCCTCAGCGTGGAATATTGACAGTAAAGACGATTTACGTATTAAAATGTGTATTCAACGCACTGGTGAAGAGTTCTCTGTTATTCACCATGAATTAGGCCACAACTTCTATCAACGCGCTTACAATACACAGCCACTTTACTATCAAGAAAGTGCTAATGATGGTTTCCATGAAGCAATTGGTGACACGATTGCCCTGTCAGTTACGCCTGGATACTTAAAAGAAATTGGTTTATTAGAGCAAGTGCCTGACGAATCAAAAGACATTGGCCTATTAATGAAAATGGCATTAGATAAAGTTGCTTTCATTCCATTTGGATTATTAGTAGATCAATGGCGCTGGCAAGTATTCTCTGGTGAAGTAACACCGCAAAACTACAATAAAGCATGGTGGGAATTACGTGAAAAATACCAAGGTGTTAAAGCACCCATCGCGCGTAGCGAAACTGATTTTGATCCAGGCGCTAAATACCACGTACCGGGCAATACGCCTTACACGCGTTATTTCTTAGCACATATTTTACAATTTGATTTCCACCGTAGTTTATGTGAAATAGCAGGCAATAAAGAAGCCATTCATCGCTGTTCGGTTTATAACTCAAAAGCGGCCGGTGAAAAGCTTAATACCATGCTAGAAATGGGCTCAAGCCGCCCTTGGCAAGAAGCCTTAGCAACTGTAACGGGTAAGCCTGAAATGGACGCAACAGCACTACTTGATTATTTTGCGCCACTGCAAAAGTACCTTGATAAACAAAACAAAGGTCGCCAATGCGGTTGGTAAGCAGGTTTTAATATAATTCAATTCTAAAATACAAAAGCCAGCTCAAGTGAGCTGGCTTTTTAGTACTTTACAGTTAAAAATTAAATTAGAACTGTAAGCTTACATTTGCAAAGTAAGCATCTGAGCCAGAATCATCCCAGTTATTACCGTAACCCGCTTTTAAACCAACATTTTTATTGAAGAAATGTTGAGCACCCAAGGTGTAATCATCGTTTTTATTAAATGTAACAAACGCTGATGTCGCTTTTGAGAAGTAGTAATTAGAGCCTAAAACCCAATCACTTGATGCATTGTCATTATCTGACACTGTTGCTTCAACTGTTAGGTAGTTACCTTGTTGAAGATCCATGAAATATTTAACATTCAACGCACGATTATCAAACTCATCATCTGCTGTAACAGTAAAACCGATATAATCAGTGCTGTTCAACTTGTGATTGTAAGCTACATCAAAAAAGAAACGATTGTCTGCATTTTCAACATCAACAAATCTTACTTTTAACAGTAAGTCAGGGTTGAAAAAGTAACCTGCTGATAATTGAATCATATCTGCGCTTGAACCAAGATCTAAATCTAGGTTTTGGTATTCAGCACCAAGTACAAAACTATCTAGAAAATACTCACCGCCCACAGTAGCTCGGTCGCTAAAATCATCATCTGAATACTTACCATATACATTACTTTGTTTATTGATGTATTCGAACTGGTCATAAGGACCTAGTGTCATTTTTGGTGAGAAATAGTATGTTGAATCAAGGCTAATTTTGTCATTACCATCTGTATCCATATATTGTAGATGGCTAACTGATTCATAAGTGTCTGCAGCAGCCGCGGCACTTGAAAGAAGAATACTCGAAATTATCACTGCTAGTTTTTTCATTATAAGATTTCCCTATTAAATTGTTACATTGCTATGTCTTTAGCCGACTGGCTAAGACGTGGGCATGCTAACGCTCCCAAACTGAACAAACACTTAACTAAGTGCTTGTTTTTAGTTGCTTAAATGTTAAGGGATGTTAAGGCTGGGATATCTATATAGCAAAAACGCGGACATTTTTGCTATACATGAAAAAACTAGTTTATTCCTTTAAAGCGCATATTGACTGATAATACGGTACACATCGTTGATGTTGTCGCCTGATTTGAAGTCTTTACTGATCGGCGTAGGGTCTGAGCCAACCCAAATTTTTAACTCGGCATCTAAATCAAAATGGCCGGCACTTTCTTTACTAAATTTAGTTATTTTTGAGTAACCAATGCTGATCATCTCTATTTTAGAACCCGTTACGCCCTGCTTATCAATTAAAATGAGTCGTTTATTAGTAAAAATAAACATATCACGTACTACTTTATACGCTTTTTCAACTTGTTCATCTTCGACAAGTGTATTTGCTAATACCTTTTCTAAATCGGCATCATCAACTTCACTTGCGTTACCCATTAATCCGCTAAATAAACCCATTATATTTTCTCCTGTGTAAATATTTGGTTTTCTAATGTATGACCATTCACTAACTGTCGATAGCGCCAGCCTTGTTGATGGCAATATTGCAGTAATTCAATATCAAACAAAGACGCTGTTTTTTGATATTCAACAACATATTCCTTTGCTTGACTCATATAAACTCTATTAACTGCTGCTAAGCTTTGAATGCTTTGCTCAATATTAGGATAGTTTTCAGCAAACAGTATTGTCATGTGATGCTGTGTTTGTTCTATATTGCTGTTTGCTTGGTGCTCAGTGATTTTACCTTTATCAAGGTGTAACACTTGCCCACATAATCGCTCTAATTCTGTGAGGTCATGTGAACTTAAAATAAACGTCGCTTCCTCACTTAAGTTTGAAACAAGCTCTCTCACTTCACGTGCGTGAATAGGATCGAGCCCAGCTGTGGCTTCATCAAGCATTACAATTTCGGGTTTGCCTATTAAAGCCTGCCCTATTGTTACGCGCTTACGCATGCCGTGCGATAAATCATCACTGCGTTGTTTTGCAACCTCAGCTAAACCAACTAATTCGAGTACTCTGAGAGCTTCTGATTGACTTTGCTTAGTCGTTAGCCCTTGCAGTTGCCCATAAAATGTTAACTGATGCGCAATACTAAAACGAGGATCTAACTGGGCATCTTGTGGCAACGCTGATAGCTTTCCAAACAATGCACTTGCGCCAGGGCGGTGCCCAATTATGGATAAACTGCCTGATGTAGGCATGATATAACCGCATAACAGACTAAATAAGGTTGTTTTACCGGCCCCATTTGGGCCAACTAATGCTACGGGTGCACCTTTTTTAACTTCAAAGCTCACTTGATCTAACGCTAATTTAGCCCCGTACTGTTTAGAGAGTCCGTTAGCCTGTATTAATGTACTCATAGTGAACTCCTTGAGAAGATACGCTGCGCTGCCACTAACAACACCACTGTTTGTAATAAAGGAATACCTATACTGCTAAATAAATCTGCATTCTGCCCTGCAACTTGCTCAAGCTGAACGCCGGGAAATATATAATTAAGAATAGCAAATATAGGTAGTTGCCAGCTCATAAGGCTAACGACAATATTACCCACTGCAAAAAATAATATGGCCATGATCACCGTTAATCGTGAAGATCGAGCAATCGTATTTAAAAACGTCATTAACGCAATAAATGGTAGTACTGTGACCACTAAATAGAAAAACAAAACTAGGCTGCGATTTAGCCCGCTTAACAATAGCGATGACTCTCTAAATGCAAGTGTTGCCACTGTTGCGACTAAAGTGATGGTAATTAATATTGCTAAAATAAGTACCTGACCTAAAAACCGCCCAAATAGTATTTCGCTGCGCGTTGCCCGTAATGACAAAAAGCGTAATGTACCGCGTTGTCTATCACCCACAATTTGGTCACTACACAAAAATAAGCAAAAAATAGGAAAGCTATGCAAAGCAATTAGCCAATACATCGCCAACTCAGCTTCAGGCCACATTAATAGTTTACTTAAACCAATGACGCCAAATATATGTTGAGCAACTGCAGCAAGCTCAGGTGAACTCATAGTGCTTACCGCTTGTCCTACTGGGTAGCGTAAAATAAGCAACCAACAAATAGTAAATGCAGCAACGGCAAGTAAGCCACGTTTAGTTAAAAACAGTCGGGTTAGTTCAAACAAAGTAATATTTAAAAGTCGCTTGGGGTTTAATTGCGTCACACAAAGTCCTAATCGTGAAAGTGTTTTCCTTACATTAAGTGCAAACGTATTGAATTACTAGCAAAAAAAAGCCAACGTAGGCGTTGGCTTTGTAACAAAGAATGTAAATTATGTTTTTACTTAATTTAAATGTTGCTTATACAGCTCAAGTGCTTGATTAAGATCAGTGATTAAATCATCAACATCCTCAAGGCCGATATGCAGCCGGATCACAGGACCTAACTCCCACCCTGTTTGTGAACGTAATCCTTTCATTGTTAAGTTAGCCGTTACTAAACTTTCAAAGCCGCCCCACGAAAAGCCCATTTTAAAATGATCTAAGCCATCCAAAAATGCATCTATCGCCTGCTGGTTACCTTCTTTCATTACAAAGGAAAACAAGCCATTACTGCCATCAAAGTCACGCTTAAAAAACGCATGCCCTGGGCAGCTGTCAAATGCAGGATGGCGGATATGATCAACTAATGGATGACTCTCTAACCACTTAGCAACTTCGATTGCTGCTTTTTCATGCTGATTGAGTCTCACAGCCATAGTACGTAAGCCACGTAGTGCTAAGTATGCATCATCAGCTGATGTGCACTGACCCAGTAAGTAAGACTGTTCACGTAATGTAGGCCAGTATTTTTTATTCGCAACGGCTACGCCCATCATCACATCTGAGTGACCAACTATATATTTTGTTGCCGCTTGAATGCTGATATCGACACCATGCTCAAGTGGTCGATAATGCAAACCGTTGCCGTAAGTATTGTCGAGCATTGTCATCACGCCTTGTTCATTAGCCACAGCAACCATCGCTGGTACATCTTGAACTTCCATCGTAATAGAACCTGGAGATTCTAAAAACAAGACTTTGGTATTTTCTTTGATGAATGTTTTTATACCCGCACCAATTGTAGGCGGATAATACGTGGTTTCAACGCCGAATCCGGCTAAAATTTTATCGCAAAAATCGCGCGTTGGTTCATACGCATTATCAACCATTAAAATGTGATCGCCTGCTTTTACAAACGCCAAGAGTGCACTGCTTATCGCTGCTGCACCACATGGATAGAGCGCACAGCCTTCGCCCCCTTCAAGCTCTGTGATTGCTTCTTGTAACGCAAAATGTGTCGTCGTACCACGGCGACCATAAAATAGCGTTTTATCACCTCGGGTTTTTGCTGCTTGTTTTAGTTCAGCAACAGAATCAAATACAATCGTTGATGCCCGTTGTACTACGGGATTAACTACGCCGTGCGTGTACGCTTTTTTTCGCCCGGTACTTACTAATAGAGTGTTTTTATTACTTTTACTCGTCATTATTAATCCTTAAAATATTTCGTTAGAACACACTACACATTGCTTAAACTTTTAAATTACGCCAATAGTCAATTATATAGCGAGAGATAGAATCAGCTCTGGGCAACTTTAAGTGTTCACCTTCGATATCCCAACTACCAAAGTTATTAAGTTCGTCACGACTAAACCACAGCGCATCATCAAGCTCGTCTTTATCTACTTGTATTTGTTCAGTAACGGCTTCGGCAATAAACCCTAACATAATTGAAGATGGAAACGGCCAAGGCTGTGATGCGATATAACGTACATTATCTACTGCAATTCCCGCCTCCTCCATCACTTCACGCGTAACAGCTTGTTCAAGTGTTTCTCCGGGGTCTACAAATCCAGCCAAAGACGAATACATACCTGGCGCCCATGCTGCTTGCCTACCAAGTAAACAGCGTTCTATACCATCAGAAAATGTGCGCGTGACGACCATAATTACGGCAGGATCGGTACGTGGAAAGGTTGGATGTTTGCACTCTTCATTCATGCATAAACGAGAGTGCCCTGCTTCAACTAGTATATTATTACTACCACAGCGCCCACAAAAGCGGTGCGTTGCATGCCAATAACAAAGTCCACGCGCCAAAGCAGCAATGGAGCCTTGCTTAATCTCAACGTTCACACCATAACGGCGAATATCAATAAATTCTGCATTAGCGGTTAATGGCGCTAAAGTCGTCACATCGACTGTACTCACATCGAGTGCAAAAAAACTGGTTTGCTGTTCGTCCAAGCCTAAAAATATCGCTTCGCTTAAATCTAAGTGGTTAATATCACTAAAACTTAAAAATGTGACAGTAAAGCTCTGAGCATCAAATAAAGTCTGGTTATTATGAACTAGGATCCAACGGCTTTGAAAGTTGAGTTGAGTTGCTAACCATTGTGAGTCTTTTCGCAGATTAGACGCGCGATCTAATGGCATTTGACTATAATTAAGCATGCTCATCCTTTTTATTTTTTAGATGGCTAAAACTACCATAAGCTTATATTAATTGCATTAAACAAGTCGCTAATCGCCATAGCGAACAAAGGTATATACCCAAGCCACCTCAAGATGCAGAATTCAGCGTTTCACAGGGGCTTAATATCAAGGCGTTACTTTGCAAGAATGGCCATCCCTTTTAAGAAGTAACAACGCTGATAGTAAGTGCCTGTGAAACGCCCAACGGGTTGGTTTAAAAGCGATTTATACTGCGTTACTTTTATAAGGGATTGATTTTAACAATAGAACCACTATTACTTGCAATCAATGCCTTGCCTAAATCACTTTTAATTCCAACGACGCTCGCATTTTGAGGTGGTTTGGGTATACATTTATCTTGTTACAGACGAAAAAAAAGCCCTTTCGGGCTTTTGAACACACAATAAATTTATTTCATCATTACAAGGTTGCTAAATGTGCCTGTAACTTTTGATTTTCGGCCTCAATATGCTGATAAAACTCTAAATCAGCTAGTTTACTTGCCGCAGCTTTATCAATCACAATGACAGCATCTTGATGAAGTTGTAGGGCAGATGCTGGGCATGCAGCCATCAATGGGCCTTCAATCATGGCATGTACTGCATCCGCTTTATTTTCACCGGTTGCAAGTAACACAACTTTTTTGGCTTCTAAAATAGTGCCAATACCCATGGTGATTGATAGATGAGGCTGATATTCATCTGCACCAAAAAAGCGGGCATTATCATCAATTGTTGCTTTGGTCAGTGTTTTAACACGTGTGCGTGAACGAAGACCTGAAGAAGGTTCGTTAAATCCAATATGACCATTACGCCCAATGCCTAACAATTGTACGTCTACACCACCGGCGGCAACAATTTTCGCTTCGTATTCTTTGCAAGCCGTAACTGGGTTTACTGCATCGCCCGCTGGTACAAAGGTATTTTCTTTATTTATGTCAACATGACTAAATAGTTGCTCATTCATAAAGTAACGATAGCTTTGCGGATGATCACCGGTCAAACCAAGGTACTCATCTAAATTGAATGAGGTTGCGTGTGAAAATGAAATCTCACCTGCTTTATTTTTAGCAATTAATTCTTGATATAAAGCAACCGGTGTAGAACCTGTTGCTAAACCGAGCACTGATGTTGGTTTTTTTTGTAATTGTGCTGCGAAGATATTTGCGCCATATGCCGCCACAGCAGCTGCATCATTTAGAATTACTATTTGCATATTAGTTTGCTCAGTTATTTAATTAGTTGATGAAAAAATGGGATCTAAGTCCCAACCCCACGTGCAATCGAATTGGGCCTTAGATCAAACCAAACAGGGATACACTGTTTGGTTAATACCATTATGACAACGCTGTCATTATTACCACTTCGATTTAGTTTGTAAAGTAAAAGTGAATAAAAAAATTACATTTTACCGTTTGAATACAATTCGCGGCTAAACGCTGACAAAAATCTTGCGCTTATACATCCAATGTAAAAGTAATATTTGTACTAATAACAATGCTATTACAGCCATAACTGGTTGCCACGAAGGCGGTACTGCGTTAATAAACCCACCAAATACGCTCTTACTAATAAAGGTCCAATTAACTAAACTAGATGCTAAATAAATAATAATTGAGTTCGCGCCGATAATAACAAATGGATATGCCAGCTTTTGGCCATTCAAAAGATCCACCAATGCATAAAAAATCGCTAATAGTATTGCGCTCCAGCCAACCGTTACAAGTACGAACGAACTAGTCCATAGCTCTTTATTTACAGGAAAATGTAAATCCCACAGCCACCCTAAGCACACGCTGACTACACCTGCGGCAAACAAAACACCTGCGGTTTTCCACTCGCCTATCTGGTTTGCTCTAGCAATGAGTTGACCCGCAAATACGCCTATCAAAGCATTAACAATCGCTGGTAAACTTGATAGTACACCTTCCGGATCTACGGGGCGATTTTGATAACTGATCCCAGGAAGAAAATGCGTATCAAACCATGCGTTCCAACTTCCAGCAGCACTTAAATCACCCGCAGTACCTCCTGGTACAGGAATAAAGCACATTAGAATCCAATAACCAATCAGCAGGCTTATCGCGGTGATAATTTGAGTACGAAGACTGGTATGCCACACTAACATGGCGCAAAAAAACCACGCGATTGCAATTCGTCCAAGCACACTGCTATAACGTATTTCATCAAACGCCAAGGGTATGCCTGTCCCCCACCCGTGGTTATACATTACTCCCAATGCGCACAGCAAAAATAAGCGCTTTATCGCTTTACGGTAGTAGACTTTGCGTTCAAGCCAAGGAAGGTGATCAATTCGTTTTGGCGCTAAGCCCATCGCCACACCAGATAAAAAGATGAACAGCGGAAAAATTAAATCATAAAATGTAAAACCGTGCCATGCGCTGTGTAATGTGTGCGCTTCAAATACTTTCCAACCGGTCCAGCCAGTTAAAATAAATAAGGCGGCAAAAATAGACTGCCCGCCTAAAATCCAGAACATATCCATGCCACGTAAAGCATCAAGTGATGCAAGGCGCTTTCTAACTGGTTTATCGGTATTGTGTTGTGTTGTTGTCATATTTTATTACTCATAGAAACAAAAAAGCCCCGCGATGAAGCTGCGGGGTTTTTTCCAGGGAAACGTTAAATTGCAATGCCTGCAATATAAGTGCCTTTGACATATTGATGCTCATCAAGCACCACAAAGTCTGCGTCAAAGCCATCAAGTAAACGTCCCTTTTTCTTGAGGTCTAAATATTGTGCTGGATACAATGCTGCCATGCGTAAGCTTTCGCTTAAACTAACATCTAATGTATTTACCGTGTTGCGTACAGCACTTGCCATATCTAATACACTGCCCGCTAATTCACCAGTACTTGAATTGAGTCTATCGCCGGTACGAATTACCTTTCGTCCGTCGAAAAAATCAAATTCCATGTCATCAGTGCCTACTGGCGGCATAGCATCTGTTACCAGCATGATTTTGCCACGTTGCTTTGTGCGAATCGCTAATTGCGCCGACAGTGGATGAACATGATGCCCATCAACAATAAGCCCACACCAGCTATTATCATGCCACAGCGCAGCACCAACGACACCCGGTTCACGCGAGGTAAACGGTGACATTGCATTATATAAATGTGTAAACCCATCTGCGCCTGCATTCAGTGCTGCAATTGTGGTTGCATAGTCTGCATTTGTATGACCAATCGATACTTTTACGCCACACGCCACTAAGCGTTCAACATCAGCAATGCTGACATTTTCAGGTGCTAACGTGACCATTTTTATGCCTAAATCTTGGCGAGCATAAATGGCAAATTCTTGTTCGCTGATTGGGCGAATAAATTGTTCACTGTGCGTGCCTTTTTTTGGAAAAGACAAATGCGGGCCTTCAAAGTGAATACCTAATACACCAGGTACGCCTTCACGTATCGCTTTTGCAGTTGCATCAGCTGCCGCTTGCATTACTTCAACTTTATCAGTGATCAAGGTTGGCATTAATGCGGTACTACCAAATTGACCGTGTGCTTTAGCAATGCGATCTAAACATTCAGTACTTTGATCAGCATTAAAAAATGCACCGCCGCCACCGTTAACTTGCACATCAATAAATCCTGGAGCAACTAAGCCATCAAGCTCTATAACGGGATCTTTCGTCTCAGTTTCTAAATTAAATACGCCTTTTTCAACACTAAATAATGCATTATCGATAAAATTTTCAGCGGTAAATAAGCGAGCCGCACGATAGAAAGTTTTCATTACAGCGCTACCTTTTGATTTTGTTCAAGTACAGATTGCTGTGCAAAATAGATTGCCCCCATTTCTGGCGGTTGCTTTGGTACTTCAACTAGCTTAGCGATTGCAGGATCAAGCCATTTATTTAATGGTTCTGCAAGGCCGCCGATCATAGATAAACGCGGGGGGTTATTTTCAAGTAGCCGGTGGGCTAATTTACTTACGTAATCGGCACCCTCTTTTACAATTGCTAACGCAATTACATCGCCCTCGTGAGCTGCATCAAATACATAACGCGCCAGCTTTGCATAACTACTTGAAGGCTGCCCTGCCATTTGCTCAGCGATCCCCATTGCAGTGTCTGTATTAAAGTGGTTTTTTATAACGTTACTAATTGCAGTGTGAGGACCTAGCCCGTCGATATCTACGAGTGCGGCTTTAATTGCTTCAAGCCCCATCCATGCGCCACTGCCTTTATCACCTAAAGCAAAACCATGACCGCCATAATTAACAGATTGGCCTTTAACATGTGAAAAACCACATGAGCCTGTTCCTGTAATAATCACCGCGCCATCACCACCTTCATGGGCACCTATGCATGCTGTGTGTAAATCTGTGGTCAAAAACATTTGTTTGAATGGATGTTCCCATTCACTAATTTTTTCATACAAGCTAGGTAAATTAACACCCGCAAGGCCCAAGCCAGCATACACTTGATGCACAGTTTCTAACTGCAAACCCGCATCACGCATTGCTAATTGTGTAGACACCATTATTGACTCTAATGTGCGCTCTAACCCATGTAATGGATTCGCGGGGCCACCTAGGCCGGTGCCCAATACTCCATGTTGTGCAGAGTATATAGTTGCACGGCACTTTGTTCCGCCACCATCGATACCAATAAACAATTGGTCCTTATTCGCACTCTTAGCCATCATGTAACGACCTCTAACCTTCGTTTTTATATTTGTAATAACCGCACTTTTTTTATTGTCTTAATGCGATTCACCCTCAACCCATGTTGAATTAATGTTACACAACAAATGACAGCGTTGTCATTATATTTTTTATAAAAATTCATATATCTTTTATATTTATTGCTAAAATACTGAATTAGAATGAATAATTAACGAAAATAAAATTAAAACTTGTTTGTGTTGATAACATATTAGTTAATTATTTAGTTTTACTACGTCATTTTTGAACAATAAAAGAGCTAACTGTATTACTTTTAGTACCAAATCAGCATAAAAACAATACAGTAATGTATCAGCTTACCTAAAATAATAATTTAGTAAAGTATCACCGATTATATTGGAATATTTTTTCTAACGGTTGACCGAATACAATGGCTATTTTAAAAGCGACCTCTAAAGAAGGTGAATACCTTGCGGCTTCAATCGCTGCTATTGTTTGTCGCGTTACCCCCACAATCTCGGCTAACTGTTGCTGGGTCATTTCTCCGTGTTCAAAACGTAACGCCCTAATCGTATTAGTAATTGGTAATTTTGCCATGCTAGCCTCTATACAATAACCATGCTTCAACACCTTTGCCTATCACGTCACTTAATAGTGCAACAATCACCAATTGATGCAATGGACTTATTGGCAACCCATATTGTGGCCCAATCAACATTGAAAACACCGTGTGTACAACCCCAATTTGCAAAATAAACAGCGACACACTTTTGGCCTTTAACGCAATGCTTTGCTCTCGTTCATCTTTTGCTTGATTGGCATATTTTGCATTAAATGCAGCTAATATAATGTGCATTACAATAAGCATAGCAACCGTTTGTATTGCTAACGAGATCAATAGGCCACTGGCCAATGTTACGTCCATTTGTGCCTGTGGTGTCATCGACAGTACTGACTGCATATAATTAAACAATACAATTAAAGTGATAACCATCTCAAGTAATCGTGATTTTTGTGTATAACTCATAACCCACCTTTTAAAGTTAAGTAAAACAAACTCAATGTTAAATATATTTAACATTGAAACTATAAGTCTACTTTATAACCATGTCAAATATTTTTAACATAAGGTTAGTTATTTAATACATGTGTTCTATAAAAGGAGTGAATCATCAATACAATAAAATTGCGCAGCACTTTGTTTTAATGCTTCGGCTGTTAACTTATCTGCTCCATAGACATCACAAGGCACATTATACTGCTGCTTTAAATGACCCAGTAATAAAGCAAAATCACCGTCACCAGAGAGCAAGATAACTTTATCAAGCTTTTTACCGTATTCAAGCATGTCTATTGTGATCCCTACATCCCAATCACCTTTTGCACTGCCATCTCGACGTTGGATAAATGGCTTTAACTTTACTTCAAAACCAATCGCACGAAGAATATTTTGAAACTGAGATTGTTTTTCATCACCTCGATAAATTGCATACGCAATCGCGCAATCAATTTCATATTCATCACTTATTTTTGCCCAAAAAGAATTGTAATCGAAGTTTTTCCGATAGCTCTCTCTACAGGTATAATAAATATTTTGCACATCAACAAAAATACCTATTCGCGGTTTACTTGAGTTCTTACCTGTCACAAGCTCTGATTGTGTACTCGCTGGTATCTGCGTTTGCTCTGTCATGTTATTTTCCTCATAAACATCGTTACTTATTAGGGCGTGCCAAATCTTGTCGTTACTCTATCATCCTTGCTTTTTAATCGTTAGTAACCTAGATTAGTTACATATTTCAATGTAACCATTTTAGGTTACATACCTCAATGTAACCTAAAATGGTTACTTATCTATATTGGCTATACTAACAGGTATTTTATGATTGCAGTGATAAGTGGTGATGTAATTAAATCACAGAATATTCCCCAGCATGAGTACGATGCAATGCTGTACCAGCTTGATCAAAGCCTAAGAGCTATAACTCAAAGATGGCAAGGGCAAAGTACGCTTTATCGCGGTGATGCATTTCAAATTCAGCTCCAGCAACCGCAATACGTTTGCATGGTTGCCTTACTACTATATTTAAATATAAAAGCAGCTGGGTATGAAATCCGCCAAAGTCTAGCCATTGGCGAAATTGACAACGCACGTGCAGATATCAAAACAGCGACCGGCTCTGCATTTACAATGTCAGGGCGCAGTTTAGACGAAATAAACAACCAACGCTTAATTTTAAATATAGCCAATCAAAATATAGACCCTGGTCTTGCGCTAAATATAGCTTTTGTTGATACCTTGTTGACTAAAATGACGGTAAAACAGGCAAATGCTCTGTATGTGTATTTAACCGCAAAAAACAAGCAGCATAGCGAACTGGCAAAGCAATTAAAAACAAGCCGGGAAAATGTAACCAAATTACTCAATCTTGCACACTACCAATTAATTGAACGATTTTTACATTATGCTGAAGATACAATTTCGACTCTCAAAGGAGTCAAATCATGAGTTTTAGTGTATTGATGGCTGCATTAGTAATTGGCCATATATTAGCTGACTTTTACTGGCAACCGATGAGTTGGGTAAATAATCGTAACACGCGTCATTTTCGTGCTAAAAAATTGTATTTACATGTACTCGTTCATGGCGTAACGACCGCTTTAATTGTTACATGGTGGGAGCTTATTTATGGCTGGCAAGACATATTACGTATTTGTGGCGCAACAGCTATCGTTATGGTGACCCATTATCTCATTGACCTCGCTAAATCGTATTCAAGCAAAGGAGTCGTGCCTTTTATATTTGACCAGCTTGCTCATTTAGCCGTAATTTTACTATTGGCTATTTGGCTAAGTGATAACAGTGATTTTTTTATAGCCGTATGGCGATGGTTAATTGCACCTTCCACATTATGGGTCTTGTGCGGTTATTTATTAATACTCAGTCCCAGTGCTGTATTTATCCGTATGATGTTGGAGCGAATAACCGCTGGTTTTAGTGCTACAGGCAGTTTGCCCGCTGCTGGGCAAAGTATTGGCATGTTAGAGCGCGTACTAATGCTTACCTTTATTTTATTAGATCAATTTGCGGGGGTTGGCTTTTTACTGGCTGCAAAATCGGTGTTTAGATTTGGTGACTTAAGCGCCAGTAAAGATAAAAAACTAACTGAATATGTCATGCTCGGTACTTTATTAAGTGTCACCGTTACTCTATTTATTGGCCTAGCAATTAATTATCTCAAGGCATAAAAAAGCGCCATATAAAATGGCGCTAATTAAAACGACTCAGTATAACTTACGAGTTACCTTGTGAACCGCTATTATCTGGGCGACGACGGCGCTGACCACTGCCACTTACTGACTGGCGCTTAGCCCAAGGGTTTTGCGCTTGCTCACCACCAGCTTTATTCGCATCCGGTTTTTTGCCTGAGCCACCACGGCGTGGGCCTGTACCATTTCCACCGTTATTCGGTTTTTTACTATTTGGTTTACTGCTATCAGACTTAGGCTTATTAAATGGCTGCTTTTTCTTAGGCTTTTTAGGTGCAATTGGTCTCGCGTCAAGATCTCGTTCAGGCACACCTTGCGTTGGCTCAAAACCCGGCTCTTTGGCACGTGGAATTAGCTCACCAATAAAGCGCTCAATACCATATAAGTCAGCAGCATCATCACTTGTTACAAATGAAATTGCATGACCCGTTGCACCCGCACGGCCAGTACGACCAATACGGTGAACGTAATCTTCATAAATGTTAGGTAAGTCATAGTTAACAACATGTGGTAATTCAACTATATCTAGGCCACGCGCAACAATATCAGTCGCTACAAGTACACGTACTTCACCGTTTTTAAATCCATCAAGTGCTTTTACTCGTGCGCCTTGAGATTTATTACCATGGATAGCTGCGCCTACAATATCGTCGCGCTCTAGTTGTTTAACTAAACGGTTAGCACCGTGTTTAGTTCGACTAAATACTAATACCTGTTGCCACTCATTCGTGCGGATCAAATGACTTAACAGCGCAGTTTTACGTGCTTTATCTACAGCATACACTGATTGAGTAACACTCTTAGCGGTGGTGTTTTTGGCTGCAACAGAAATTTCAACAGGATCATTAATTAACCCTTTTGCAAGCGCACGAATATCATCCGAAAAAGTCGCTGAGAACATTAAGTTTTGACGTTTAGCCGGTAACTTACTGATGATACGTTTAATATCATGAATGAAACCCATATCAAGCATACGGTCAGCTTCATCAAGCACAAGCACTTCAAGGGTATCGAACTTCAGTGCATTTTGATTATGTAAATCCATTAACCGACCAGGCGTTGCAACTAAAATGTCAACACCTCTGCGTAAACGTTGCATTTGTGGGTTTATTTTAACACCACCATACACAACAAATGAGCTAATATCAGAGTGCTTTGCATACTCTTCAACATTTTCGCTTACTTGCAATGCAAGTTCTCGCGTTGGCGTTAAAATAAGCGCACGTACTTGATTGTTTTTAGCTCTTTGACCTTTAGCCAATGACTCAATAAGCGGCAATGTAAAGCCAGCTGTTTTACCTGTACCCGTTTGTGCTGCGGCCATCACATCACGACCTTCAATGATCGCTGGAATGGCTTGAGCCTGAATTGGTGTTGGCGTTTCATAGCCCTTTTCTAAAACTGCATTAACTAAAGACTGTGATAAACCTAACCCATCAAAACTCATATAAACTCTCTTTTAAATAAGGCCAAAGCGGCCAGTTGCGCGCATTATACCGATCGTGACCAATAATGCATTGAATATTCACGTTTACAGCAAGACAGCTAATACAACAATAGTGTCATGCAGAGCAAAGCCTAAGAGTAATACCAATCTGGATAGATGTGGGGTCTATTTAATTCGTTAAATTGTTCAAATATTTATGCTGGTTGGTATAAGGCCTTATAAAACACAAAAGCGGCACAATGGCCGCTTTAGGAAAACGCTTATTACGTGAGCATTATTTAACCCCTAACTCACGCAAGCGCTCTTGTAAGTAGCTATCAGCCGTGTATCGCTCAGACAAAACAACGTCCGGGCGTGGGTGTAAAAACAAAGGAAGAGAAATACGCGACTTTGTAGACGCTTTGCCCGTAGGATTAATTACACGATGAATAGTCGATGGAAAATAACCACCCGATGCCTCTTGAAGCATATCGCCAATATTAATAATTAAACTGCCAAAATCACACGGCACGTCTAACCAACCACCATCTGTTTTTTGCACTTGCAAGCCGGGCTCATTTGACGCTGGTAATACTGTTAATAAGTTTATATCGCCATGTGCAGCAGCACGAATCGCACCGGGCTCTTCATCGCCAGTCATTGGCGGATAATGAAGAATACGCAGTAATGTTTGTTCAGAATTCGCAATCATATCTTTTAAATCAATCGAGAATTTAGCGCGCACTTCAGCAGGTGCTTCAGCTTGTACCCAGCTTAATAGCTCTGCTGCAAATTCGTTTGCTAAACGGTAGTACTCACGCACATCAGCTTCAAGTTCAGCAGGAACACGACCATTTGGATAAACATGAAAGTACTCTTTAATATCTTTTACCGTAAACCCTTTTGCCACCTCTGACACTGACGGTGGGAAATAACCATCTTGCGTTTCTTTTGAAAATAAGAAGTCATTTTTTTGTTCTGAATTAAAAAAAGCCTGCCAATTTTTATAAATTGACTCAACCAATGACTGTGGTATTGGGTGATTTTTTAATACACCAAAGCCCGTATTTCTAAGAGACTCAACAAATTGAGCGGCCGCATCGCTCGCTTTATAATCAACGGTAGGTAATTGCATGTTCGTATCCAATGAATTAAGTTGTCAAAAGCCTTTGCTAATCATAGCAGTTGCTCCATTGTAGCGCTTCGCGAGAATAATAAACTAGCCTTAAAAACATAAGGACTTATGTCCGCCTTCATTTGGTAAGCGCTTATTACTTGATGTAAATCAAAATGTTGCTATTGTAGGTAAAGCACGAAACTAATTGAAATCATAAGCACAATTTTATGGTCTACTCTTTCATATCCTATTTCGCTAATATCTTTCAATCCTAAAAGGTCACCTATGCGCCAAAAAATTTCTTTTAAAAGTGGCGACTTAACACTCGCCGGACAACTTGAAACGCCCACCCGTGAGATAAAGTTTTACGCCTTATTCGCACATTGCTTTACCTGTGGTAAAGATATCGCTGCCGCCAGTAGAATTAGCCGAGCACTCACTCAGCAAGGCATTGCGGTGTTACGCTTTGATTTTACAGGCCTTGGTAACAGTGACGGTGATTTTGCTAACAGTAATTTTTCATCAAATATTCAAGATTTAGTGGCCGCAGCAGATCACTTACGTGATCATTATAAGGCTCCCCAGTTATTAATTGGTCATAGTTTAGGTGGTGCCGCTGTACTTGCGGCAGCAGAACATATGAATGAAGTTCAAGCAATCACAACAATTGGCGCGCCATCAGATGCACAGCATGTTGCCCATAATTTTGCTGCTCATTTAGACGAGATCAACAGCGCTGGTGAAGCAAAAGTCAGCTTAGCTGGTCGAGAATTTACCATTAAAAAACAGTTTATAGACGATATTGCTAAATACGATAGCAGTCATATTAGTAAGCTTAAACGCGCGTTATTGGTGATGCACTCCCCCATTGATGCCACGGTTAAAATCTCAGAAGCTGAAAAAATATACGCTGCGGCAAAACACCCTAAGAGTTTTATAAGCTTAGATGATGCAGACCATTTACTCACCAATAAAGAAGACGCAGACTACGTGGCACACATAATTGCCTCATGGGCAACACGCTATGTAAAATATGATAAAAGTGAATACACAGCCAAACTTAATAATGGTAATGTACTCGTTGAAGAAAAAGATCATGTATTTACTCAGCACGTCAGTACTAAAGATCACACATGGCTCGCTGATGAGCCTCTTAAAGTTGGCGGTAGTAATTTAGGGCCAGATCCTTATCACCACTTATTAGCTGGCCTTGGTGCATGCACATCTATGACGCTGCGTATGTATGCAAACCGAAAAAACCTACCGCTAGAACACGTCAAAGTTGAACTTGAGCACACTCGTGACTACCACACTGATTGTCACGATTGCGAACAAACCGGTAATCTTGAAGCAATCACACGCAAAATCACCCTAGTGGGCGATTTAACAGACGAACAACGTCAGCGCCTGTTGGAAATAGCCGATAAATGCCCGGTACATAAAACCTTGCATAATAATCCATTGATCGTAAGTGAATTAGTAAACTAATAAATTTCTTACATTGCGTGTAGTGTATGTAATAGCCATTACGCGCAAACCTTCTTAGCTATTTTGTAAAAACTGTATTATCTCTTGGCTCATTCGCTCAACTAACCAGTTAGGCCCACCGTCATACATATCGTTATGGCGTGATTTTGCTATTAAAATTTGCGTAACAGGATACTGCACAAGCTCTCGGCTATTGAGCAAAACATCGCGATCAGCAGGATAATCACTGCCGCGCAGCGTTAAAACCCGAATGTTTTTATTGCGAGGTAATAACATACGGCGATGATCTAAGGTGATCACATTACTCACCTCATTTGGGTAGATAGCTGCGTAGAGTGCAGATATATCACCACCATTTGAGTGACCAAATAAAGTCAGGTGGCTAAAATCATACGCCGGATATTTAGCGGATAATTTATCAACTAAGAATTTCAGAGTGACTACACCACGATGCCAATTTTCTATTCGCGTTGCCATGTAGGGAGGATTAGAGTTAAGCGCAGGATCATTTTTTAGTTCATGAGCTACAGCAATGCTTAAATAACTCTTAGCTGTAAAAACATCTACCGCAAACTGATAGTCAGTATGCGCAATCCCATAGCCAGCACTAATAAATGCCACTGGGCACTTTGTTTGTTGGCTGCAATGCTCGTTATATGCTGGTAATGAAATACTGATCGGGATCGCGCGGTCACGCGCTTTATCAACAATCACTTCGCTGTTTGTTGCGGAACTCGCGGTTACACTGACTATGAGAAAACAGAAGCTCACAAAGTACTTAAAAGGTAGTGGCATTAATTTGCTCGGCTTATTTTAATTACAGTTACTTTAAGGCTTTGAATATTAATTGCAATAAAACGTCTTACTAAGAACGATTAACAGTTTTAAAGAAAGAAATAATTTTTTTAAATTTATGCGATAATAGCGCTATTGTCCTAACGTTTATTTAGAAAAGAACCTATCCATGAAATCATACAATAGCATCGAAGAACGTATCGATATTTTACAAAGCAGAATTGAAGCGTATAAAGATGAAATCGAAACGCTAGAAACAGAGCCAAAAAATAATAACGAGCGTATTATTTTTAAATTTATTGAAACAGGTAGTACGGGTAAAACTAAAGATTTTGTACGTGAGTTAGGTATTAAATCACCGCGTGATAGCTTGTATTCGTCAGGTGATGTATCAAAACTAATTAAAGATGGTGCAAGTGATATTACCCCTGCATTACTTGATATCGCCAGAGCACTTGCCAGCGCACGAAATAAAAATGGCCCTGCCTGCTAATTCAGCACTAAATTAGCCGTGTAATAACGGCTAATCTACCAGTTCGATATCCAGTCCACTGAGTAAATTTAACGCTTCAAAACGCTCAAACTTCGCATTACTAACATTATTATTTTTTATATCAATATTAAAACTCGTCGCGCCGACAAAGTTTGCTTTACTCAAATGTGTTTGATGAAACAGACTATCTCTAAAATCAGTGTCACTAAAATTACTAGCCGCTAAGTTAGCGTGTCTAAAATCAACATCTTTCGCAAAACAGCCAGTCATAGTCAGCTCTTTTAACACTAACTCATAAAACGAGCTATGACTGAGCTGGCAATTTTTAAAACTCACCGATGATGTAAGTGCTAGTTGCGGCCAATTTACCTGCGCCCATTGAATACTATTGAGTTTACAATCAACAAAACTTACGTCTTCAAGCGCGCTATAACCCCAATTCAAATCGCTCAAGTTACAGTTAATAAATTCGCACTCAATAAAACGGCAATTACTAAACTGGCTGTCACTGAAATCACATTCAATAAACTGGCACTGCTCAAATTCTATGTTACTAAAACGTTGTGCGTTGACAGCACATTTTGAAAATTGCTGATCGTAATAGTCGCTTTGTGAAAATTGATCATTTACCACCATAACACCCTCCACAGATACGAAAAACCCTTAGACTCACATCTAAGGGTTTGAGATTTATAACGTATTTAAATACTTATTCTGCTGACTTTTCAGCTTTTTCAACAACACTAATTGCCAACTCTGACAATGAGTCTACATTGGCTTTGCTTGGTGCGTTGGTTAATAAACACGATGCTTGTGTGGTTTTAGGGAAAGCAATCACGTCACGAATGTTATCAGTGCCGCACAGTAGCATTGCTAAACGGTCTAAACCAAACGCAAGACCGGCATGCGGTGGCGTACCGTATTTTAGTGCTTCAAGTAAGAAACCAAACTTATCTTGTTGCTCTTGTGCATCAATCCCTAAGATTCTAAATGCCGCTTCTTGCATATCTGCATTATGAATACGTACCGAACCACCACCTACTTCGTAGCCATTTAATACCATATCGTATGCATCTGAAATAGCCGCTGCAGGGTTTGCTTCAAGCTCGCTTGCGTTTACATCTTTCGGCGCAGTAAATGGGTGATGAACGGCATGTAATGTGCCTTCGTCATCTTCTTCAAACATTGGGAAGTCAACAACCCAAAGTGGTGCCCAGCTATTAAGATTTGTGATTTCTAAATCAAGGCCAATCTTAATGCGTAGTGCGCCCATTGCTTCATTTACTGTGTTGCGTTTATCAGCACCAAATAAAATGATGTCGCCAGTTTGTGCGTTAGTACGCGCAAGTAGTTCGTTGATCACGCCTTCATTTAAAAACTTAGCGATTGGTGATTGTACGCCTTCAACGCCTGCAGCGCGGTCGTTTACTTTCATCCAAGCAAGACCTTTCGCGCCGTAAATACCGATGAACTTAGTATAGTCATCAAGTTGCTTACGCGAAAGTGATGCACCGCCCGGTACAGTTAATACTGCAACACGGCCTTTTTCATCATTTGCAGGGCCAGAGAATACTTTAAACTCAACGTCTTTTACTAAATCAGCAACGTCAATCAGTTTCATTGGGTTACGTAAATCTGGCTTATCAGAGCCATATAAGCTCATTGCCTCAGAGTATGGCATGATTGGGAACTCACCCAAATCGACATCTAGCAACAGTTGCCACATTTCGCGGATCATTTTCTCTGTCATACCACGGACTTGATCAGAGCTCATGAACGAGGTCTCTATATCTATTTGGGTAAATTCAGGTTGGCGATCAGCACGTAAATCTTCATCACGGAAACATTTAACGATTTGGTAATAACGGTCAAAACCAGACATCATCAACAATTGTTTAAACAATTGTGGAGACTGGGGTAATGCGTAAAAGCTGCCTTTATGAACGCGACTTGGTACTAAATAATCACGCGCACCTTCTGGTGTTGCTTTAGTCAGTACTGGGGTTTCGATGTCTAAAAAGTTATTTTCATCAAGGAAGCGACGCACAAAGCTACTTGCTTTAGCACGTAGCTTAATACGGTCACTCATTTCTAAACGACGAAGGTCTAGGTAACGGTATTTTAAACGACGCTCTTCAGAGTTTACCTGATTAAAATCAAGCGGTAATGGCTCTGAGCGGTTGATGATAGTTAAGCCTGTACCTAAAATTTCAACTTCACCCGTTGCCATATCTTTATTGATTTGGCTCTCTGGGCGTGCACGAACAACCCCTTTTAACTGTACGCAAAATTCTTGACGTAACGTATTCGCTGTATCCATTAAGCCTTCAACTTCAGGATCGAATACAACTTGTACTAAACCTTCTCTATCGCGTAAATCGACAAAGATAAGTCCACCAAGGTCACGTCGTTTATTGATCCAACCACATAATTCAACTTCTTGATCTACGTGTGTTTTATTTAGTTGTCCGCAGTATATAGAGCGCATAGTATTCCTGTCAGTGTAAAGACCAATAGCCGCTTCCCCTAAAAATTGCTGTTTTGGAGGGAGATAAGCCACTATTTATAAATCATTTTAGGCTGGGTATTATACCCAAGTTACCTCAAGATGCGAGTGTCGTTGGAATTAAACTTACATGAAACGCTGCATTTTGTCATTTGATCTAACCTGTATCAATGCGACCTAAAAAACCACTTCTATGCTTTGAGTTTACAGATTTGATATACTTGCTAAAACACACAATTTTATAGCCATTTTATGTTGTATTTAGGGTGTCCGCAGTGGTCAAGTACCGCGTGGAAAGGCAATTTGTTATCTAGTCACTGTAAAAATGCTGATATGCTGCGAGAATACGCGCGTACATTTAATTCAGTTGAGGGTAATACCAGCTTTTATGCCGATCCAAGTGCCCAATCACTGACACGTTGGATTGAATCAGTGGACAGTGATTTTAAATTTACCTTTAAATTTCACCGACGTTTTAGTCATGAGTTACAGCTTACTCATATAGATGACGCGCTCAGCGCATGGTTTACTTTATTTGAACCAATATTGCCCCACATTGGGCAAATAATGCTGCAATTGCCAAGTAGCTTTAGCCCTCAACAACTCCCCCTATTAGCGCAATTTATTACCAAACTCCCTAAAAGCTTAAGCTACGGCGTTGAAGTTCGTCATCCTGAATTTTTTAAAAAAGGCGCAGCCGAAATTGCCCTTAATCAGCTATTAATAGCAAATAACATCAATCGTATCGCTATGGATACCCGCGCATTATTTGCAGTCAAACCAAATACCGATGCGCTCATTGATGCCCAGCAAAAAAAGCCACATTTACCTGTGCATGCCATTGCGACTGGCAGTCAACCTATGGCTCGTTTTGTGATTGCCGATTTAGAACACGACTATAAAAGCTATTACCAACCGTGGCTGAAAAAAGTGCAACAATGGCTTGAAGAAGGCAAACACCCGTATGTATTTTTTCATACTGCAGATAACCGCCAAGCGCCGTTATTAGCCCGCGAGTTTTGCAAAGATTTAGCTTATGAACACCCAGTACTTAACTCCTTTGTTGGTGAAAAAGAAGCCAGTCAAGCAAGTTTATTTTAAATTCCGCTAAAATATAATTAACAATAAAGAAGTATTGAATGAGTGATTTTAAACGCTATTTTACCGGCTACCCAGAGCAAATTATCAACCAAGTCATGGAGCTTATTGATAATGATAAACACGGCGCATATTTAACCAAGAAATACCCTCGCCCTCACACCATCACTAGCGATAAATCGTTATATGCTTATGCCACCGAACTTAAAAAGCGCTATTTAAAAAACGCGCCTCCGTTTGGCCGCGCCGCATTTAAAAAGCAAGGCGATATGGTCACTAATGCGCTCGGCACACACACCTACCGTATGCAAGGTAAAACCCGCAAACATGATTTGGCCATAAACAGTGACTTACTGCGCGCGCCCGAGGAATTACTAAAAGCCCTAGTTGTACACGAACTAGCCCACTTTAAGGAAAAAGACCATAACAAAAGCTTTTATGCCCTTTGCTGTCACATGGAACCCCTATACCACCAGCTAGAACTCGATTTACGAATATTTTGTGTGTTAGTAACTCAGGGTAAAAACCCTTATGTATTATAAGGATTTGATACCCGAGCTACTTAAAATGCGTGTGGAGGTTGAAATTACAAGCGATTTGAATACGGTATTGATTGCTAGTAATGATTGCCCATTGTTAAAATCAATAACGCTGAATTAATCACATAACGTGTTGTAATATGGTTCAATATTACCGTCTAACAATAACGCACATAACTTATCTGTTGGGTGCTTAGCAACTCCAGTATTGTCTTTCAGATAACTGTTAAAAAATGCGGCGCTACTCGATTCTATAATATCGTGCCAAATCACTTTACCTAAACCATCTTCATGATAATTTATCCAACGGGTATGAAAGTCTGCATGCGATATAGATTTTGGTGAAAATAAAACAATATCACTATCCGCAGAATAGATATGTGCATTTTTATATGCTGAAAAATAAATTTCAATTTCAGCCTTCATTTCAGCAATCTCTTCTTGCGTTGCAGCCATATATTGAGCAGCAAATTCTTCATTATTCCTTATCTGAGCAGCAACCCAGCCGTTAACATCTGCGCTGAGTGACATATGAGGATTAACTATTTTTTCTTCATATAACTCATATATATCACCATCTAAATGTACAGATGCCAAACAATTTGCTTCCTGATTACAAAACCTTCTCGCAGTAGCCCCGCCATAAGAATGACCTGCGGCACCAATAGTTGTTAAATCAAAAATACCTTTTAGATCACTCTGTATAATTCCTTGATTAATTTTTTCAAGCTCAGACAGCACAAAATTTATATCTTCTACCCATAAATCTAAATGAGCCCGCTCACCTGTTTTTACATTGCCCTCAGAATAAAAGTAACGTTTTAAAAGCTCCACAGGTATCGGTTCACCCGCAGAGATACTTCCTAGCATCAGTAGATCTTCATCAGAAATGAGCATTGAATGATCAATTTCATCCTCAGGTAGAGTCGTGTTATTAGCATGTTCTGCGTAGTCCTCATCAAATAACGCATATTTTCCTGGAGCAAAATTAACAAAGCCAGCTTCATATGTATGGCCAACAGACACAACAACATACCCCTGCTCTACAAGTGATTCAAAGTAAGGTTCATTATCTTCAACATTACCAGCTAAACCATGTGAGTAAACAATGACAGGGTAACGCTTATTTAAAGGTTTGGCATTTTGATATGAAAGGCTTTTCACTTTGTTATTATTAAAAAACTCTATGCTTTCTTTATCATTTGGATCAATTGGTAAATTATATTCTTCAGTATGGTAACCATAATAAAAGCGAGTCTTTTCATCTGGATAACCTACGGCTGGATACCACACTTTAGCAAGTAATTGACGCTCATCATTTTCCTCAAGTGGTACAGTGCCGATTAATAGTGGCGACAAATGATTAGTAATATTATCATTAGAAAAATAAAAACTCTGAACACCTACGCTGGGGATAACCACTGCTGGCTTTTCACCACTGCATCCCGCTAAACCCAGAGCCATGGCGACCGATAAAATAGAAACTTTTGATTTGAACATTTAAAACACCTTTACCGTTAATATGATAAAGAAACTTTAAACCACACCCATCAAATAAATTGTCACCCTTTTGAGGTGCATATGTCACAGTTTGTAACAGCGGTGAATCTTTTACTATGAAATGTTTGCAAGCATATAGCCCTGGTTTCGGATTGTTTTAATAAAGCTCCCATCGGAATCATTAAGTTTTTTTCTTAATCGGGCAATTCGTGTATCGATGGCACGATCACTACCATCATATTCAAGTCCGCGTATACACTCACTAATCGTATCTCTGCTCAATGGACACCCTACATTCTGAGCCAAGAGTAAAAGTAGTTCATATTCTGCTGCTGTACATGTGATTGTAAGGCCGTGTAATCTAACGCACCGTTCATCTTGTTTAATCGTTAAATGAGCTATTTTTATTATATTTAACGCCTGCTCGGTATGAGGCACTGAGCGGCGAAGTAAAGAATTAACTTTAGCAAGCAACAACCTAGGTTGAACTGGTTTTATTAAGTAATCGTCAGCACCCACTTCGAGGCCAACAACATGATCTATTTCATCGTTATTTGCAGTCAACATAACTATCAATCCATTAAAAATAGGCCTAAGTAACTTACAAATCGTTAAACCATCTTTATTTGGTAGTATATGATCTAATATCACTAAATCAGGTTGAACACTTAAAATCTTATCCAGAGCGGCTCCACCATCAGCTTCATGTGTAACTTGAAACCCTTTGCAAAGAAAGTACTCTTTAATATTGTTAGCAAGCTTGAGGTTATCTTCAACTAAGAAGATATGTACAGCCTTATTTAGATTACTAGACATCTTAAATCACTTACTCTTTCCATTTGTTTTGTTGTTACTATAGTAACAACTTTATTTGCATATCAATCGGTTTATTATTTTGTTCAAACTTTTTTTTCGCCTACTTTTTATGATTTTCACTTTAATACTCACTGCATTAACTGTTGGTGGTATTGTCAAAGAGCAACTGTATTACTCCGCAAACACCGAGGATTTACTTAAACTTCACACTACACCCACGATGCTTATAAAAGATGAACTGGATAAAATCCCTCATTCACAATGGCAACAAAAAATTACTGAGCTACAACCACTTTTTGGCTACCAGATTAATTTAGGAAACATTAATAACTCGGACTTATCACAATCTGAAATAAATATATTAACTAAACAGAGTAGTTACGGACATGCAGATAGTAACACCTTATATTACATGCTTTCATCACCCCAATATTATATTAGCCTTGGCCCTATTTACGCAGGAACCGAACATTATTTAGATGATAGCCAACGCGAAGCTGTTGGTGCATTTAATCTGCTAGAACAGCAATTAATGGCAATACCCAAAGCTCACTGGGGAAATAAAATTGAATTATTAAACAAACACACTTTTTTCCCCTTAGTTCTTATTGAGCTAGAAGCTATTAATCTTGAACCAAAACAACTTAGAAAACTACAATCAGGGCAGGTTGTCTTCCATATAGAGAACAAAAAGTTTTATATCTATAAACATCTAGCAAATACGAACTTAGTCATTATGGCAGACGATACGTCTCAAACAGAGCCATGGTATTACGAATTAATATCAGAACTTACGTACCCTTTTTTATTGTTAGCTGCAATTATCACAACATTGCTATGGATAAAACCTTTTTGGCGTGATCTAGAAAAAATACACCTTGCAATTGATAGCTTTACCAATGGGAAATTCAGCCATCAAATAAAAACACGTGATTCGGCGCAACTCAAGCCAATTGCAGATTCATTTAACCATTTATCGATAAAACTTGAGCAGCTAATTCAAGGTAATAAAGATCTTTCTAATGCAGTGTCCCATGAGTTCAAAACTCCATTAAGTAATATTGCTTTTTCTGTTGAGTTAATACGAGAGAAAAAGACACACAGTGAACCCTACTTATTATCAATAGAAGAGGATGTTGAACAATTAAATAACTTAATAGACGAATTTTTATCTTATGCAAAGTTCCAATATGCGCAGCCAAAATTAAATATCAAACCCATGTATTTGCGTGAACTAACGGACAACCTAAAAATAAAAAGCAAATCTGGAATAAAGCTTGATGTGCAACCTCATAATCAACGATTGGTTTTTAACTGTGATCATTTTTACATGCAGCGCGCATTAGATAATGTAATTTCAAACGCTTATAAGTATGCCAAGGCATTAGTTAAAATCAGAATAGAAATAGACCAAGGGTCTTACTCTCTTACTATTGAGGATGATGGCTGTGGTATTAATGATTTTGATAAAAAACGTGTTTTATTACCTTTCGAAAGAGGTGATACATTAAAAAATGTTCATCTGAAAGGCACCGGGTTTGGGCTAGCAATTGTTAACACTATTATGGACTGGCATCACGGCAACGTGTTTATAGAGGACTCAGACCATGGAGGAGCTAAAATAACACTAAAATGGCCCATAAATTTAGTTAATGCAGCCAAATTTAACACCCGTAGACTTTAAGCAGATCACTAAAACGTAATCATCTGAATATCAAATGTTTACGCTTTAGCGCCATCTTTTGACTGTTTACAGCCCAAGCTCTGCCATAAAATCGTCATCAGCGTCGATTGCTTTTGCATCATCCGCAGCTTTCGCTTTTTCAGCTTTTTGCTTTGCCTCATTTTCAATAATATCGTCAGGATCTATAGCCTCTACGATATCAAAATCATGCAATTTGATAAATTCAGTTTTATCCATCGCTAATTCTAAATAAAAGATATTTTGCTTAGCGGTGGTAAATGTCACTCGCCGTGCTTGTGGTCTATCCATAGTGGTATCAACTGATATTTGCACTTGCTTGTTGATGGCCATCATTTTAGGTTGATTTTGGGTAATTGAAGTATGTAGTTGCTCGCGCACTTTTGACGTAAAGTCACCCACAATTTGGTTCATTAATTCACCAAGTACATTTGATACATCATCTGATAAATGACTGTGGGCAATCTCATTTTCAGGCATACCCATATTACGCATATAATCGTGATAAATTTCCATCGCAGCTTGCGAAGTGAAGTTTGTAATAACTAAACCAGTAAACCCACCATCGAACAATACAAAACAGCCAATGTCTGGACGCATACAGGTACGCGTTATCTTTTGTACCATTGCTGAGTAACTAATGCTGTTGCCGCTGGCTGAAGAAAGTACTCCCGTTACGGAGTGACAAAGAGTGGCCAATATATCATCTGTGCTTATTACTTTACTTTTACTCATAAACTTCTCTTTTTATACTTGTTATTCATTATTCTAGCCAAGCTACTGAAATTATCACTGACTATCCAGTATAAAATGCTAAAATAGCCCTATTATTTTTCAAGAGACTGTTTGTGTGAACATAAAAGACAGTATTTATGCCTCTGAGCAAGCCGTTAAAGATTTTAGCTTTGACCAACATGTAGTAGAAGTTTTCCCAGATATGATCCAGCGCTCTGTGCCGGGTTACGCCACTATTGTAAGCACCATGGGCAAATTAGCGGGTCAATACGCACAGAGTAATTCAAACTTATATGATTTAGGCTGCTCGCTTGGTGCGGTTACATTGAGTATACGCCGTAATATTCGTACCGATAACTGCCATATTATTGCGGTCGACAATTCAGAGGCCATGGTTGAACGGTGTAAACTGCATTTACACGGCTTTCGCTCAGAAGTCCCTGTTACAGTAACGCTTGGCGATATTAACGAGTTAAATATCGAAAATGCATCAGTCGTCGCAATGAATTTTACGCTGCAATTTATACCACCAGCACAACGCCAAGCGGTACTTGAAAAAATATACGCAAATTTAAAACCCGGTGGCGTATTATTGTTAAGCGAAAAAGTTAAAGGTGAAAATGAGCAATGCGATAATTTGTTGATTGATTTACATCATGACTTTAAACGCCACAATGGCTATTCTGAATTAGAAATAAGCCAAAAGCGCACGGCAATTGAAAATGTAATGCGTCCAGATACGCTAAACGCACACCTTACACGGCTCAGTGATATTGGTTTTAGCCAAACTCAAGTATGGTATCAATGTTTTAATTTTTGCTCATTAGTAGCAATTAAGTAATTTAGGAAATATTTAATGTCTTCATGGTTTAATCAATTTTATGCTGCCATTGCGCAAAGCCCTCTTAGCCATTGGCTCGAGACATTGCCTAGTCAATTAAAACATTGGCAAAATGAGGCCAGTCACGGTGACTTGCCTAAATGGCAAAAAGTGTTAAAAAACCTGCCAGAAGTAACGACCAAACATGTAAATATCACTGATAAAGTGCAGATTGGCGCACCCGGCGAAATGACCGACGGCGAACAAAAGCAAACAATCCATTTATTAAAACGCATGATGCCGTGGCGTAAAGGTCCTTTTAGCCTACACGGCATTGAGATTGATACTGAATGGCGCAGTGACTGGAAATGGGATCGTTTACTGCCACATATTGAGCCTCTTAAAGGCCGTACAGTATTAGATATTGGCTGTGGCTCGGGCTATCACTTATGGCGTATGCGTGGTGAAGGCGCTGAGTTTGTGGTAGGCATTGACCCTTCTGATTTATTTTTATGTCAGTTTCAAGCTATCAAACATTTTAACCCTGATGAAAACGTCCATTTATTGCCACTTGGCGTTGAAGCTCTCCCTGAATTAAAAGCCTTTGATACTGTATTTTCAATGGGTGTACTTTATCACCGTCGTTCACCCATTGATTTTTTAGCCCAACTAAAGGCACAACTTCGCCCTGGTGGTGAATTAGTACTTGAGACCTTAGTTATTGAAGGCGATGAAAATACAGTATTAGTACCGACTGACCGTTATGCAAAAATGCGTAACGTGTGGTTTATTCCAAGCACGGCGGCTCTTAAGCTATGGATGGAGCGTGTTGGCTTCAAAGATGTGAAAATTAAAGACTGTGCAATTACAACACTTGAAGAACAACGTAAATCAGATTGGATGGAAAACGAATCGCTTATCGATTTTCTCGATCCAAATGATACCACTAAAACCATTGAAGGCTACCCAGCCCCCTTGCGTGCAATTCTGACTGCAAAGGCTTAATACAAAAGGGACTAAGTTTTAGGTGCTAGGAACTACCTAGCACCTGTTACCTAAATCTATTGTGTCATTATACGGACAACTGTCCTTGTCAATAATAGTAAACTTATATTTGAACTAGCCGCGCCCTTGCAATTGTTGTAAAATACGCGCGTTTCTAAGCAACCACATGCAACTTTTTTGAGGAAAACCTGTGAGCGAACAAAAACAGTCTCTAAGTTATAAAGACGCGGGCGTAGATATCGATGCCGGTAATGCACTTGTTGAGCGTATTAAAGGCGTAGTTAAAAAAACGCGTCGTCCAGAAGTTATGGGCGGAATCGGTGGTTTTGGCGCACTTTGCGAAATCCCAGCTGGCTATAAACAGCCAGTACTTGTTGCAGGCACAGATGGTGTTGGTACTAAATTACGTTTAGCGATCGACCTTAAAAAGCACGATACTGTTGGTATCGATTTAGTTGCTATGTGTGTAAATGACCTTATCGTTCAAGGTGCTGAGCCGTTATTCTTCTTAGATTACTACGCAACAGGCAAACTTGATGTAGATACTGCAGCAGATGTAGTAACAGGCATCGGTAAAGGCTGTGAGATCTCAGGCTGTGCATTAATTGGTGGTGAGACTGCTGAAATGCCGGGTATGTACGAAGGCGAAGATTACGACATGGCTGGTTTTTGTACTGGCGTAGTTGAAAAAGCAAATATTATCGACGGTACTAAAGTAGCTGCAGGCGATCAGCTTATCGCTCTTGCATCTAGTGGCCCTCATTCAAATGGCTTTTCTTTAATTCGTAAAGTACTTGAAGTATCTAACGCAGATACAAGTGCAGAATTTGAAGGCAAAACATTAGGTGAAACACTACTTGAACCTACACGCATATACGTTAAACCATTGCTTGAGTTATTCAAACAAGTAGACGTACATGCCCTTTCGCATATTACTGGTGGCGGTTTTTGGGAAAATATCCCACGCGTATTACCAGAATCTGCAAAAGCAGTTGTCAAAGGTGATAGCTGGCAGTGGCCTGGTATTTTCAACTGGTTACAAGAAAACGGTAACATCACTACCCATGAAATGTACCGTACATTTAACTGTGGCGTAGGCATGGTATTAGTTGTTCCGGCTGACAAGCTTGAGCAAAGCTTAACGATTTTAAAAGATCTTGGCGAAAACGCATGGCACCTTGGTGAAATCCACGATGCTAAAGAAGGCGAAGAGCAAGTAGAAATCCTAGGCGGCCGTGATTAATGGTCCCTTCTCGTCTAGTAGTCTTAATTTCAGGCAGTGGCTCTAATTTACAAGCCATCATTGACGCCTGTAATAGTGGCGAGATAAACGCAAACATAGCGGCTGTTATTAGCAATAAAGCAGACGCTTATGGTCTTGAGCGAGCGAAAAAAGCGGGCATAGCAACAGCTGTGCTTAGCCATAAAGATTTTGACTCGCGCGAAGCCTACGATGCGCAATTAATGAACGTTATAGATACTTTCGCACCAAATCTAGTTGTATTAGCTGGTTTTATGCGTATTCTTACTCCTAGCTTAGTGCAAAAATTTAAAGGAAAAATGTTGAACATTCATCCTTCTTTGTTGCCTAAGTACCAGGGGCTGAATACCCACCAAAGAGCTATTGATGCAAAAGATGACGTTCATGGCGTAAGTGTGCACTTTGTTACTGAAGAATTAGACGGCGGTCCAGTCATTCTTCAAGCCAAAGTTCCAGTGCTGGCAGATGATACTGCTGACACATTAGCAAAACGCGTGCATGCACAAGAGCATATAATCTATCCTTTGGTGGTCAAGTGGTTCAGTGAACAACGACTTACTATGGAAGCAGATTATGCAGTTCTTGACGAAAAACAACTTCCTGTACACGGCGCGCACTACCCAGAATAAAAAACTAAGTGCCTTGCTATTATGTGCGGGCACTTTATTACTTCCTACTAGTTTAATTGCTGGTGACCTTACTCAATATGAAGCAAGTTATGATGTCCTTAGAAAAGGCGAAAATCATGGCAAAGCAATTCGTACTCTCAAAAAACTCGATGATGACACCTATGAAGTCACGTATCACAGTGATATTGAATGGATGATTTTTTCCGATTCACGTAAAGAAACCTCTCGTTTTATTTACGGTAATACGAAAATCACACCGCTCAACTACACGATGGAACGCAAAGGCACAGGGCCTGATAAAGATTACGCCATCGAATTTGATAATGAAAAAAAGATAGTTAACAGCAGTCAAAGCAAATACCCTCTCGATTGCGAATGGACCGATGAATTTCAAGATTCGTTGTCATATCAAGTACAAGTGCGTGAAGAACTAAAAATGGGTAAAACCAGCTTTTCATACCCGCTAATTGATAAAAAAGGCAACCGTAGAGACTACAACTTTGAAGTTGTAGGTAAAGAAACTATTTCATTACCTATCGGCAATATTGAAGCAATTAAAGTGAAGCGTTTATACGATAACGATAAGCGCCAAGCTCTTGCTTGGTTTGCCCCTGAAATGGATTACATGCTGGTAAGAATGTGGAAAGGCGAAAAAGGTGTAGAACAATTCGAAGTGCAGCTTAAATCGTTTACTGTAACCAGCCCTGTTGCTTTACCTGAAGAAGTAAAAGCGAAATAGCACCAGAGTAAATTTGTTTCTCTATCCAAGATGAAACGCTCAAGTATGATAATTATAACTTGAGCATTTCATCTTATACCCACATGAGTTAAATTCAAACGTTTGAACTGACGGCTAAATTAACTCACCCATTTTGAATAATGCAGACTCACCAGGCTCCATCTTTTGCCACCGCTCATCGTTTGTTAAAGGGCGAGTCGCAATAACTGTCACAACATCATTTGGCGTAGTTTCTTTTTGAAAATCCACCACCATATCGGCATCAATTAACGTAGCCTTTCCAAAGGGTGCACGGCGAGTGATCCAATGTAAATTATTAGTACAATACGCCAGTACATATACACCATCTGTAAGGAGCATATTAAATACCCCTTTTTCACGCAGCGTATGTGCCAGTTCTGCCGCATAGCGAAACACAACGGCCATATTTTCTGGACACTGAGGGTATTTTTCACGAATTTTATCCAATAACCAGCAAAATGCCAGCTCACTGTCGGTATCACCCACAGGACGATAAAAGTCAGGTTTCAAATCATGATAGTTAGAAAGCTGGCCGTTGTGTGCATAGGTGATCTCTCTACCCCACAGTTCACGTGTAAATGGATGCGTATTTTCAAGGCACACTTCGCCCCGGTTACCTTGGCGAATATGACTTATCACCGACACACTTTTGATCGGATACGCTTTAACGAGTTTTGCAATTTCAGATCGATAGCTTGGCTCAGGATCTTTAAACGTACGACATCCCTTCCCTTCGTAAAATGTAATTCCCCACCCATCCCGATGAGGACCTGTATTTCCACCACGCTCTAACAAGCCTGAAAAACTAAAACAAATGTCCGTAGGCACATTTGCCGACATCCCAAGCAACTCACACATAAAATAAATTAACCTTTAAAATTAACTTGTTAATAGCTTATAGATCTAAGCTGTACATCCGATTATTTTAGAAATTAAAAAGTACACTCACAATCGGCTCACACTGTAACACTAAGTATTGTTAAGCATTAGCAAGTGCAAGGCAAGCTTATGTTTGAGGCCTTGAGTTATACTCGTTACAAACATGTGACTAAACTCACATTATTCTCATTTAGCCACTTGATAATTAACTAATCTAACGCTACTCTAACAGAGGTGGTCTGACCTCTATTAAGGATTGAATACATGACACTCATATTTACACTTGGTTTAATCGTGCTGCTTAGCATTGCGAGTTACCACAGAGCGAGCTGGAATACTGCCCTTGGCGTTTCTATCGCAACACTTGTCATTGGTACCTTTGCAGGTGCGTTTGGCGCAATTAGCTGGTTGATCTTTTTGATCATCGCAGTGCCATTATCTGTTACTGGCATTCGTCAGCAATATATTATTAAACCTGTTTTTGCCATGTTCAAAAAAGTAACCCCTACAATGTCTGAAACTGAAAAGTCAGCCATTGATGCAGGTACTACATGGTGGGAAGCCGATCTTTTTTGCGGTCGCCCAGACTGGGATAAGTTACACCAATATCCAATGCCAAAACTAACTATCGAAGAGCAAGCCTTTATCGATGGCCCAGTTGAAGTGGTATGTGGCATGTTGGACGATTGGGAAGCAACTCACGAGTTAACCGACTTACCGCAAGATGTATGGCAATACCTTAAAGATAATAAATTCTTTGCCATGATCATCAAAAAAGAATATGGCGGTTTACAATTTTCTGCATTTGCACAGTCATGTGTATTACAAAAGCTAACCAGTAAATCGACTCTACTTTCGTCTATTGTTGGTGTTCCTAATTCATTAGGCCCAGGCGAGTTATTACAGCACTATGGTACAAAAGAACAAAAAGATCATTACTTACCACGTCTTGCAAGTGGTAAAGAGATCCCATGTTTTGCCCTAACGTCACCAGAAGCCGGCTCTGATGCCAGTGCAATTCCAGATTATGGCGTTGTCTGTAAAGGTATGTGGGAAGGCGAGGAAGTCATTGGCTTGAGCTTAACGTGGAATAAACGTTATATCACCCTTGCGCCTGTTGCGACAGTACTTGGGCTTGCATTTAAAATGCAAGATCCCGACGGTTTATTAGGCGACACTAAAGATTTAGGCATTACCTGTGCATTGATCCCAACGGATATGCCGGGTGTTGAAATTGGCCGTCGCCACTTTCCACTGAACGTGCCGTTTCAAAATGGCCCGACTCAAGGCAAAGACATTTTTGTACCGCTTGATTACATTATTGGTGGCCCAGAAATGGCAGGCCAAGGCTGGCGTATGCTCGTTGAGTGTTTATCGGTTGGCCGTGCAATTACATTACCATCAAACTCAACCGGTGGTATTAAAACAATTGCGCTTGCCAGTGGCGCTTATAGTCGTATTCGTCGTCAATTCCGCTTACCTATTGGCCAAATGGAAGGTGTTGAAGAGTCACTTGCTAAACTTGCAGGATATGCGTACAGCTCCGATGCTGCCGTTAGCATGTCTACCGGTGCTGTTGATTTAGGTGAAAAACCATCGGTTGTATCTGCAATCATTAAATATCATTTAACCGAACAAATGCGTGACTCTACCAACTATGCGATGGATGTTCACGGCGGTAAAGGTATTATGCTTGGGCCAAATAACTATTTAGGTCGTGGCTATCAAGGTGCACCGATTGCCATTACCGTTGAAGGTGCAAATATCTTGACCCGTAATATGATTATTTATGGTCAAGGGGCTATCCGCTGTCACCCATTTGTTCTGACTGAATTGGGTGCCTGCGCAATTGAAGATCGTGAAGAAGCACTTGCGGTATTTGATAAAGCATTAATGGGTCATATTGGCTTTACACTGTCTAACCTAGTACGTACTAAGTGGATGACCTTTACTGGTGCACGCTTTGCAACTACACCATTTAAAGACGAAACAGCTGAGTTTTATCGTACCGCGTCACGCTTTAGTGCATCACTTGCACTAATGTCTGATATCAGTATGGCTGTATTTGGTGGCTCATTAAAACGTAAAGAACGTATCTCTGCTCGTTTAGGTGATTTACTTAGTTACTTATATTTAGTGTCTGCAACGCTTAAACGTTATAACGACGAAGGCCGTAAAAAAGAAGACTTACCGCTTGTACAATGGAGCTGTCAAGATCATCTTTACCACTGCCAACGTGCGCTGGCTGATTTAATTAATAACATGCCATCTGCCCCGCTACGCGCGGCACTTAAGCTTCTGTTATTCCCGTTTGGTCGCCCGGTTCGTAAACCTACCGACAAACTGGAGCATAAATTGGCACAAATACTCCAAGTACCAAGCGAAACGCGTAATCGTTTAGCAAGCTACGTATACTTGAAAAATGAGCCGCTTAACTTAGTAGGACGTCAAGAACAAACGCTTAAAGACGTACTTGCAGTTGAGCCGTTATTTGACAAAGTATGCCGTGAAAAAGGCCTTAAACTACCATTTTTCCAACTTGATAAAGTTGCACAAATGGGACTTGAAGCCGGTATTTTAACGCAAGCCGAAGCTGACAAGCTGGCAAGCGTTGAAAAAGCGCGCTTAGATGTTATTAACGTTGATGACTTTGACCCTGCTGATTTACTTGCAGGTAAAGCGGCACGTAACAGTGCCGCTAAAAAAGCAGATGCTGCTTAACCTTTTAAATTAAAAAGCAAGTAGTAACGCAGTTACACATATCCAAACCAGCGCATAATGCGCTGGTTTTTTTTTCGCTGCAAAGAGCTGCAAGCCACACCATATTAAACTCATAATCAGCAATACATAATTTTCTTGCTTAAATAAAGCCATAAACCCAGCCAGCGCTATGCTAAAAAATATCATGCCAGGAACGAACTGGCTTATAAAGAAACGCCTTGCTTGGTTATTCGCTTTAAAAAATAGCTGGTACTTTTCATGCAGTTTACCGCAATCAAATTGCAAAGAACTGGTAAATAACACAATAAAAGCCAGAGCTAGAATAGTGAATATCTCCGCTAAATCAGGCCGCTCATGCAATAATGTACTTGATGCCATAAATACACACAGTAAAAGCGCACATCGCCATACTAAAACCCATGTATGGTTAACAAAGAACATCACCCAAAAGCTCGGTAATGAACTGACAGATAACCGAGCTCCTAGCGCTACCTGAGGGATAAATAAACTCAACGTAAATAGTAAAACAAACCCGAGATGATAAATCAGTGGCTGTATTTCAACAGGAACACATACTAAAATAGCACTCAATAAAAAACCGATCACCAATGCCCAAGAGTTATATAAGCATAAAACCCCTAAACCAAATTGTAGCGACATAAACAGTATAAAGTGCGGGGCTTTTAACCACTGTGTAAGGGTTAAATCAAACGCAATAACCGCGCTTGCTACCAACCACCCATTACTTAATAGTAATAACTTAATATCCATTAACTTAAGCCAGCCAGACTTTACAATCGTTCGCTGAAATAGCCGTTGTTGACTATTTTTAATAGCGGATTTCATCGCACTAAGCATCACACTTTGTAATAGTAAGTACAGCCACGCCATTTTTGCACCGTGTTGCGGCGCATCAGCACTGTCGATGATTTTGCCCAGTCCTAAAAATAGTAGCAGTATCATGCCAAGCATGGCCGATCCCAACACCACAAAAAATAATAAGCCAAAATTTTTAAGTTGCACTAACAATTGCGCAAGTTCATTTTTATAGGCCTGATAGCGATAATCCATAAATGATTGATATTGAGTAATTTTTTGCTTAATAGTTATGCTACTCATAAAGACATACACTCAAAGCCATGTTCGATAAACACTTCGGGTTCATGGCAGGTAATGATTATTTGCCCATCTGGTTTTTCGAGTAAATAATCATCAAGTAAAGCCAATAAATAATGGATACTTGTTTGGTCAAGCGCTGCACTGGGCTCATCGAGTAATAAATAAGGTGCGCCACGCATTAAAGCCAATATCAACTGACATTTTTTTTGGTTACCCGATGACAACACATCAAAGCGAGTATTTAAAAATTCATTGAAGTTAAAACCGCTAATAAGTGCTGAAGGCCAATCACACCTCAGTGCACTCACAGATAAATTAATAATCTGTTTAGCTGTTAAAAAGTCAGGTAACGCAATTCTGTCACTGGCGATCGCAACCTGATTATGAGGGTCATTGAGCGTATTTCCGGAAAATAAAAACTCACCACTTTGCCTGCCTTCAAGCCCCGCTAACATCATCAGTAGCGTGGTTTTACCTTGTCCATTAGGTGCTTCAATACACACTCGTGGGGCTGTAAATGTAATGCTGTAGTCACTATATAGCGCGTTGGTTGTAAATTGTTTATTTAAGCCAATGACTTCAATCATAAATAGTTCCTTTTGTATGAGTAAGCATTATATCGCTAGCCGTATTTAAAACGATACAACCTTTGTAACACTTTGTTGCAGTTAACAATCATTAATCACTTGCGTTTAAAAAGTGTTCAGGTAAGACTAAAAACGTCATAACAATAAATCAAGGAATGTAACCATGAAACAATCTTTAAAATTCGCAACGGTTGCCTGTGCAATAACACTTGCATTGGGCGGGTGTAGTCAATCGACTCCATCAAATAGCGCCGTAAGTACACAAGCTCCGCAAGTTCAATCTATTAAAACGTATAATGCTGACACTTTTTTTGATACGACTTCAATCAGGGGCAATAGTTTTTCCTCAACAGGCGACAAAATTTTAGTTAGTAGTGATGAAAGTGGTATTTATAGCCTATACGAAGTAAACGCTACAACTGGCGATAAAACCCGTTTAACTAATTTTGAAGACAGCACCTACCCTGTGCGTTACTTCCCAAATGATGATCGGGTATTATTTACCAAAGATTCAGGCGGTAACGAACGCTACCACGTGTACGTACGCGAAGCTGATGGCACAGTCAAAGATTTAACGCCAGGGGATGAAACCCGCGCAAGTTTTGCAGGTTTTACTAAAGATGGCAGCCAATTTTTTATCACCAGTAATAAACGCGACGCGAAGTTTATGGACTTGTACCGCGTTGATAGCAAAACATATAAAATAACGCCTGTTTATCAAAACACATTAGGCCTAAACGTAGGTGCAATTAGCCCCGACGGTCGCTATATCGCTTTATCTAAAAGTAATACCAATAAAGACAGCGATACCTTTATTCTTGATACCTATAAAAAATCACTCAAACCGCAATTAATTTCAAAGCATGACACACCAGCACAGTACAGCCCTGACACCTTCTCTGTTGACAGCAAATATTTATATTACTCAACAGACGCTAAAGGTGAGTTTTCACAGGTATGGCGTTATGACTTAGCCACCGGTGAACATAGCGCTGCATTAAAAGATGATTGGGATGTGAGTTTTATTTATTTCTCTAAATCAGGCCGTTATCAAGTAAGTGGTGTAAATGCTGACGCGAGCACCAAAGTAACCGTGATCGATACCCAAACAGGCAAAGAAATTGCGATGCCGACATTACCCGCAGGCAACTTGCGCAGCGTTAACTTTTCAAGCGATGAAAAAACGATGGCGTTTTACCTAAACTCAGATACGTCGCCAAGTAATTTATTTGTGTGGCAAGTTGGCAGCAATCAAGCAAAACAGCTTACAAATACGCTAAGTAAAGACATTAACCAAAACGACTTAGTTGAAAGCACAATCGTTCGCTTTAAAAGTTTTGATGGCCTTGAAATACCTGGCGTTTTATACAAACCAAAACAAGCAAGCAGCACAAATAAAGTTCCTGCGCTTATTTGGGTGCACGGCGGACCAGGTGGGCAAAGCCGCACCGGTTACAGTGCCATGCAGCAACATTTAGTGAATCATGGTTACGCCATTTTTGCCGTTAATAACCGTGGCAGCTCAGGCTATGGTAAAACATTTTTCCACCTAGATGATAAAAAACACGGCACCGACGACTTACAAGATATTGTATTTGGTAAGCAGCACTTACAAGGTCTGGATTGGGTTGATGCTGATAGAATCGGTATTATGGGCGGCAGCTATGGCGGCTTTATGACCGCAGCAGCACTGGCTTTTGAACCGGAAGAATTTAAAGTCGGCATTAATATTTTTGGCGTTACAAACTGGGTACGTACCCTAAATTCTATTCCGCCTTGGTGGGAAAGCTTTAAAAAGTCACTGTACGATGAAATGGGCGATCCAGCGACTGACGGTGAACGTCATCGTGCTATTTCGCCATTATTTCACGCTAAGAATATCACCAAACCATTAATGGTTATTCAAGGTGCGAACGATCCTCGCGTTTTACAAGTAGAAAGTGATGAACTGGTTGCTGCGGTAAAAGCCAATGGCGTACCCGTAGAATATGTGTTGTTTGATGATGAAGGCCATGGTTTTAGTAAAAAAGAAAACCGTATTACGGCTTCTAACGCTTACTTAAACTTTTTAGATACCTATTTAAAATAGTGCGTTAGCCCATACAAGTATGGGCTAAATTTAAAATAAAGGCTGTGTGCTTGTTAGCATGCAGCTTTTTATTGGTAGCGTGTTAACTTTGGCTCAAATACTGCCAGTGCTATACCAAACAATGCTGCGAATAGTCCAATAAACTCAAGCCAGTTATTGCCATAATGGGGAATAGGCTGCAATTTACTTTTAAAAGTATATACTCGCGTCCCACCGTCCACATTTTCAGAGAATGATCCACCTTTATACACAGAGATAAACTGACTCAATTCAACACGTCTTGCTATCATCTCTCTGCGCTTTTCATCAACTTTAGTTTTATCTACAATAAGCGTTCGCCAATGATTAAAAATTTCTAATGGCTCATTCGGTTTAATAACACCAATAGATTGATATTCATAAAACTGTTCATTAAACACGTAGTTTTTATGCCCTGCATAAAACAACGCACAGCCAAACGATATTAAAAACATAGCACAATAAATCAATTTCCGTTGTTTAACCGCTGTATTAATGGCTTGGCTTTTAATCCACTGCTCCACATCTGGTATTTGAATTAACCTTACTTTGTCATCACTGGTCATAAGCGGTTTCATAAACTCATCGATAGACATATCTAATGCTCGAAGCAAAGATCTAAATATTTCATTAGAAGGGATGGATTTATCATTTTCAAGCTTTGATAGATAACTTTGCTCTATACCCATTTGCTGGGCAAATTCAGGTTGGCTCAATTTTTTATTATTTCTTAACTGCTTTAGTTGTTGACCTAATGTGCTCATCTTAGTGCTTCCTTTTTAAAGTGAGACTAGATTCTTAGCTATTCATACAGATATAAGAAGCTGAATAATGATGAATAATAAGGAATATTAACAGGTTAGTATAAAAGAGTCGATCTGATAGCTGATAGCTGATAGCTGATAGCTGATAGCTGATAGCTGATAGCTGATAGCTGATAGCTGATAGCTGATAGCTGATAGCTGATAGCTGATAGCTGATAGCTGATAGCTGATAGCTGATAGCCAAAGTATGTTTTATTAAAAGATTTATACAAGGATTTTATAAACTTGTTATTGAGGAAATAACAAGTGGCGGAGTGGACGGGACTCGAACCCGCGACCCCCGGCGTGACAGGCCGGTATTCTAACCAACTGAACTACCACTCCGCAGTGGTATGTGCATGGGGTAATGCACTTACTAATTTTATTCATGATATCAAGTGGCGGAGTGGACGGGACTCGAACCCGCGACCCCCGGCGTGACAGGCCGGTATTCTAACCAACTGAACTACCACTCCGCAGAGATATCATTATACTTGTTATTACTTAATTTGTTGGCGGAGTGGACGGGACTCGAACCCGCGACCCCCGGCGTGACAGGCCGGTATTCTAACCAACTGAACTACCACTCCAGCATACAAATTTTGTAATATAACATTGTTTAAATAGTTGGCGGAGTGGACGGGACTCGAACCCGCGACCCCCGGCGTGACAGGCCGGTATTCTAACCAACTGAACTACCACTCCAGCGCATATTTAAACTGTTATTTTTCTTATTGGCGGAGTGGACGGGACTCGAACCCGCGACCCCCGGCGTGACAGGCCGGTATTCTAACCAACTGAACTACCACTCCATAATAAGAATATGTTTTACAACCATATGTTGTGTAAGCGTTGGCGGAGTGGACGGGACTCGAACCCGCGACCCCCGGCGTGACAGGCCGGTATTCTAACCAACTGAACTACCACTCCAGCTTTACTTACAAGTTTTCGAAAATTGGCGGAGTGGACGGGACTCGAACCCGCGACCCCCGGCGTGACAGGCCGGTATTCTAACCAACTGAACTACCACTCCTTATTTTCGTTGCTGTCTAGGTCTCCCTTGGCAGCGGCGTGAATAATACGAACCAACACCTATTTCGTCAAGGGCTTTTTTGTTTTTTTACAGCCTTTTTAGTCATCCGACATCGAAAGGTTTAAAATTTCACCTGATTTGTCATTTTTTGAACCATTTTCACCAACTTCTTTTTTTTCATTACTTTGCGGCGTTGGATCCACTGCTGATTTTTTCTTCAAAAACGGTAAATTGATTTTTGGCAAAATTGATTTTTTCTGTACAAATACACGAATTGCTAACCCGCCTAGTAATAAAACCAGTAAATTCCCGCCAATAATTAAACTAATTAGCGTCATAGTCGACATTGCTTCGGCTTCTTTTGCCGCTTTTTCGATTTCTTGTAGCTGGGCTGCTGTCATAACCGGCTTTTCAATTTCTGGTACGGCTTCAATTGGTCGCTCTATTTCAAATTTATATGTAGGTAGAGTCGCCATAAATTCTCGGCCATTAATATTTGTACCAAAAACAGAAAGCTCAACACTGTATCGTCCCCAGTCATAATTTTTTATTGCAAGCTCTCGTGTTAATGTTTTATTGGCATCAAGCGTGAACATTTGCTCTTCATTATTGGGGTAATAAATTTTCCCTTGGATCAACACCGTCTCTGGTTGCACTATTTGGTTATCAAGGGTAATTGTTAATTGATGTTCTTGCAGATCATCTTCAGCTAACGCGATTGTATAGTTAAAAGGAGGCTCTTTTACTTCTATCATATCTTGTACAACGGTGCGTTTTAATAATGGGGTTTCAATATACAGCTCGGGTTGCCATTGCCCTGCTGGAAATACTAATTTGAATTCGCCAGTAAAAATACCATCTTTAGGGCGTTCGTCAAAACCACGCCCGTCATCTTTAAATTCTGCAACAGCTTGTGTTCCGGCACCAAAATTTGCGTAATCACTATTATTAGTACTTATAAAGTCTACATGTAAACTAACCACATCACGAAACAGGCCAACTTTAATAGGTTCACCATCATTGAGAACCTTTCCTGTGACTTTGACTGTTTCACCACGAAACAACAGCGACGGTAATGGATCAACCTGCAACTCAATTTCACCGAGCACCACTATACGGCTATTAGGTAAAATACTGCCAACCACTTGCCAAGGCCCAGCCATTGGCTGCTTAATCGTGATCAAATCATAGCTGAGTTCATCAAACCATTCTAGGTTTGCGTCATTGCGCGGCGACGTTGAATAGTATTTACTACCATCGGGTCTAACTAGTACAACAGCAGGTGAGCCGGGCTTACGAAAAAACAATAATGTTATTTCATCAATTTTGTGATCAATGCGAAAACGATTTTCAAGCAATGGAATTTCATTTTGCTGCCCATCGCGCTGTAATAGCGTAATTTTATCTTCGCTTGTTGCATTACCAGTGTTCGGTAGCATGAATGCTAAACACACAGCTAACAGTATACTTCTCATGTTTTGCCTTATTCGGCGCGCCATACGCATTGGCCGCCAGCTTTATTGACTATATCTAGTCGCTCGTTATGAGCGAGCTGCTCATCGTGGGTCGCGTGTAATACAACTAAAGGGGCTCGATTTGGGTCTAAGCGACGAATTTCTTTTTGCTGCTGTTCGCTGCCCTGATTTTTATTTTGATTTAGGTTGAGCTTTACTTGCCCACCCGTCATCGCTAAATAAACATCCGCTAAGATCTCAGAATCCAGTAGCGCGCCGTGTAACGTACGCTTAGCATTATCGACATCATAACGACGACATAACGCATCTAGGTTATTCTTCTGTCCTGGATGCAAGTCACGCGCCATTTTGAGGGTGTCGAGAACTTGGCAGTAATCATGGGTTTTTTGATAGCCCTGATTAAGCAAGGCAAATTCATTATCCATATGACCAACATCGAACGGTGCATTATGGATAACTAGCTCAGCCCCTTTAATATAGTCTAAAAATTCTTGAGCTATTTGATGAAACAACGGTTTATCGCGTAAAAACTCATTGGTGATACCGTGAACATCAATAGCTTCTTCTTCACTTTTTCGCTGTGGGTTAATATATACATGAAAGTTATTCCCCGTAAGGCGGCGATTCACTAATTCCACGCACCCTATTTCTATAATGCGGTGCCCTTGTTTAGGGTCGATGCCGGTGGTTTCTGTATCTAAAACTATTTGTCTACGTGCCATATCGAATTTAGCCTGACTCTGGTATCTTTCTATAATCACTTTATTGTACATAAGATCAAGGGAAAACAGTGCAAAAAACCGTAGAGATTTACACCGATGGCTCATGTTTAGGTAATCCGGGCCCCGGCGGTTATGGTATTTTTATGTTTTATAATGACCACGAAAAAAAATTAAGCCAAGGCTACACCCTCACGACCAATAATCGCATGGAAATGCTAGCAGCCATTGTTGCACTTGAAAGTCTAAACCGCCCTTGCGATATAAATCTTACTACCGATAGCCAATACGTAAAGCAAGGTATTGAGTCATGGGTTGCAAACTGGAAAAAGCGTGGCTGGAAAACTGCCGCCAAAAAGCCGGTGAAAAATGTTGATTTATGGAAACGTCTTGATGAGGCCTGTGCCCGCCATAACGTTACGTGGAAGTGGGTAAAAGGCCATAGTGGCAATAAATACAATGAAATTGTTGATGATTTAGCCCGTGATGCCGCAGGCAGCAAAGATTTATTGGTCGATGAAGGTTATAACCCTGAATAATACCAGGTGGTAATTCATCGCACACTATTTTACAACTTGGTTATATGATATAAGATTTAGATATATCATATAATGGAGTTGTAAAATGTCTATCTCAGTCGAGTCTTTTTTTCATCAACAAAGTGCTACATTTACGTATTTAGTCTATTGCCTAACGACTAAAACAGCCATGTTGATCGATGCCCCCGCTGATTTTGACGCGGCGAACGGTACATTAAGCTTTGAAACTGCTGATGACATTATTACTCACATCAACCGTAAACAACTGACATTAGAATGGATATTAGAAACACACGCTCATGCTGATCATATTACTGCTGCAAGTTACATAAAACAGCATTTAGGTGCATATAATCCCTGCAAATTGGCTACCGGTAAAAATATAGTCCAAGTACAAGCTCACTTTAGCCGCCTTTACAATATTGATATGCCATGCGATGGAGTCCCTTTTAACTTACTTTTTAGTGATAATGACTGCTTTACGCTGGGCGAGCATACTGTGCAAGTACTAGCAACACCTGGTCACACACCTGATAGCGTCAGCTTTTTTATTGCCGGTAATTTATTTGTAGGCGATACCTTTTTTATGCCAGATAGTGGCACGGCGCGATGTGATTTCCCTGGTGGCAGTGCTGAGCAACTATATCAGTCGTTGCAACGCATTTTAGCTTTACCAAATGAAACGATTTTATGGATGTGCCATGACTACCAACCTAATGGCCGCGCACTTGCTAATAAAACATCTGTAAAAGAGCAACGTATTAGCAATATACACTTACAAACCACCGAACAGGATTATATTGCAACGCGTAATAACCGTGATGCAACACTCAGCGCGCCAAAATTACTACATCCGGCAATACAAATGAATATTCGCGCAGGCCAGTTGCCGCAACCTCAACAAAATAGGCAACGATATTTAACGATCCCGCTCACGGTGCTGCTTTGAGGTTTGGCGAAGGCCCGCTCCTTTTACAGGTGAAAACTGTGGCCGTGCATGCCATTTAGGTTTTATCGGGGTCAGTGGTGTAACACGTTTGCGTGCTACGATCATATAAACACTCCCCATTGGCTTTAGGTATTGTTTTGTAAAGCGTCGCCATGGTGCAAACCGAGACAACCGATTACCACGCGCCAGTGAAGAATAAATAAAACGCTCATCGCTGACAATTTCAAATCCCAGTAGATTAAGCCAATCTTTTACCCGTGCAGGTGTAAAAAAGCGCCCAGTCCATGGCAATTTTTGGCCACTAAAAGGTAATAACTGCGCAAGCCCACATAAACTAAATGGGTTAAAGCCGGTGATAACCATATAACCACCAGGGATCAAGGTACGATGTGCTTCGCGTAATATATGGTGTGGATCTGAATGATATTCTAAGCAATGGCTTAAAATACATGCATCAACGCTGTGCTCATAAAATGGCAGTTCATCTATATCGGCAACCACCCCTGTAAATGGTCCAGATTCAGCGACGCAAACTTGGTGTTTAATAGTGCTTTCACTGGTATTGAGTTCACCACTTAAATTACCAAGCTTGAGCATGTGATAGCCAAACATACGCGGCAACCACTTCCCCATTTTTCGCTCTATATCGCAACGTAAGTAGTCACCATGAGGAAACTCTTGCCACGACAGTGGTTTGGGTCCTTCTTGAAAACTAAGGGCTGGTTTCATGCGCTAAGCTCGTTATAATGTTTAATATCGTCACTTTATAGAGCAATGCCACATGGTGCAAGTCAAAGCAATTAAAGCCTTTTCTGATAATTATATTTGGTGCCTAAGTCGAGCTGAATGTAATCAAGTTTGGGTTGTCGATCCTGGTCAAGCAGAGCCTGTATTAGCACATTTAGCAAAACATGGTTTAACCCTCGCAGGAATTCTAATCACGCATCATCATTATGATCACACTGATGGCATAGCCACTTTGTGCGAGGAATTTAATTATATTGACGTATATGGCCCACACAACAGTCCATTTAAAGGAATAACTAAGCCGCTCAAGGATAACGATAGTTTAACGGTTCTGGGGACTCAATTTACTATTATGACAACACCTGGACATACGCTGGATCATATTTGCTATACCCATCCCACTTTAGCTTTTACTGGAGATACGTTATTTAGTGGTGGATGTGGACGCTTATTTGAAGGCACGGCGCAGCAAATGTATCACTCTTTCGATAAACTAAAAACGCTACCCGATGACTGTAAAATTTATTGCACTCATGAATACACCCAAGCCAACCTAGCATTTGCATTAGCTGTAGAACCTAACAATCCAGATCTGATTTATTACAATGACTGGGTGAGGGTAAAGCGTCAAAAAAATGAAATCACGCTGCCAAGCACATTAAAACAAGAGCGAAAAATAAACCCATTTATGCGCAGTGATTTGTCATCAATAACAGAGTACTTACCAAAGAAATTTTGCGCAATGGCAACACAACTAGAACAAAATAATGAACCTTGGCAACGCTTTGCAAGTCTTAGAGCGTGGAAAGATCATTTTTAGTGTAAAAAATCTAAACAGATTATTTAGTTAGCTGATAAACAGCCCATTATTGCATATTTAAAACGGTCATAAAGTGGTAATACCGTGTCATAACGGGTAGTATTTGCCGAGTTTTTTACCTGATGTATTGGTATTTATGAAGAAATCCCCCCTCGTTTTAGCCTTGGCACTAACGCTAAGTGGTTGTCAGACATTGACATCAACACAATCTGATGACGTTATTGTCAATCAACAAGAGCAGCAGCTTAATGGCGCAAGCCCTAACGACATCAGCGAAGCATTAATGATTAATGCGCAATATCAACAAGTCAACGAACTTGATGAAGCGCCGCCTATTTTTGATGATGTGTGGGAACGGATCCGTTACCAATTATCGATTGAAGTGCCACAAAACCGACCTGTTGTTACTGAGCGTAATTACTATGCCCGTCATCAATCATATTTAGATCGCATTTCGAAACGAGCCGAGCCGTACCTGCATTTTATTGTTGAAGAAGTTGAAAAACGTGAAATGCCAATTGAAATTGCGCTATTACCCATTGTTGAAAGTGCTTTCGACCCATTTGGTTACTCACACCGTACAGCTTCTGGTATTTGGCAATTCATGCCACAAACAGGGGAGCGTTTTGATTTAAAACAAAACTGGTGGTACGACGGCCGTCGTGACATTGTACAATCAACCCGTGCGGCACTTGATTATTTGTCGTATTTGCATAAAACCCTTGAAGGTGACTGGCTCAACGCTATAGCAGCATACAACTCAGGTGAAGGTCGCTTATTACGCGCAATTAAAAAGAACCGTAAAAAGCATTTGCCTACTGACTTTTGGTCTCTTGATTTACCCAGTGAAACCACTGCGTATGTACCAAAGCTATTAGCCTTGTCTGACTTATTAAAACGTCAAGAAGAATTTGGTCTTAAATGGGATCCGATCATTAATGCACAAGTTGTCGAAGTCGTTAATATTGGCTCACAAATTGACTTAGCACTCGCCGCAGATATGGCCGATATTAGCTTAACTGAGTTGTATCGTTTAAATCCGGGCTTTAACCGCTGGGCAACAGATCCTAATGGCCCACACTTTTTATTATTACCCTCTGATAAAGTAGAACAATTTCAGCAGTTACTCGCAAAAACCGACTTAAAAGATCGCTTACGCTGGCAGCAGTATATTGTCGCCAATGGTGATAGCTTATCGGTTATTGCTAATAAATTCTCAACCAGCGCCGCTGCAATTAAGTCACTGAATAAACTTAAATCAAATACAATTCGTGTTGGTCAACAGTTACTCGTGCCATTAAGTGATGGTGCGATTAATAGCGCGCACTTACCCAAACAAGTACGCATGGCCGTGAATAAAAGCACGAAAAAGAAGCTCTCTCACACGGTTAAAAGTGGTGATACGTTATGGGATATAAGTCGAGAATACGATGTAACCATTAATGAGCTCGCTAAATGGAACAAACTTAAAAAGAATAGCGTATTACGTTTAGGCCAAAAGCTAACTGTTTATAAAAGTGCTAAGAACACCCAAACAGCATTAATTAGCACCAACCGTACGATTATCTATAAAGTCCGTCGCGGTGACTCACTCGCGCGCATTGCATCTAAGTTTAACCTAACGGTCAACGATATTATTAAATGGAATGATCTATCAGGGCAAAAATACTTACAACCCGGGCAAAAGTTAAAGCTAAAAGTTGATGTAAAAAGCACATAACGTAAACTAAAACATAACTAATAAAAAGAGCGCTCATGCGCTCTTTTTACTTACTCTGGAAGCTTCGTTAACCACAGCTTTAGCCAAGGCTCTGTTACTGGCCATGGCTCAAAGTTTTCACTGGCATCTATTTCTAAGCGATTACCAACAGGCTTTGCTTGTAAGTCGCGTAATAACTCATCAAAGCTTCGCCCTGCTCCACAAAATGTTTCACCATAACACCTATCTCCCATCGCTATCACGCCAAAAGGTTTGCCTGTCAACATAGGGGAAGTGCTATTCATAGCAAAATATAACCCCGCTAAATTACTTGGCACATCACCTTGCCCTGTAGTTGAGGTAACAATTAAAATATGCGAGGCATTTTTTATATCATCAAGTGATGCTTCAGTAATTACAACGGCTGTATGACCCACTTGCTCAATTGTTTTTGCAATATCATCGCTTAAACGTTCTGCGCCGCCATTAACACTGCCTACAAAAATACTAATATGTGCCATTAATAATCCTTTTCTGTATTTGGCCAGCCAAGTTGTTGGCAAATAGTAAGCATTGCCTCACCTAACGGCGCTTTAATATTGATCAGTTGTTGAGTATAAGGGTGCACAAAATTAAGCTCAGTTGCAAATAACATTAATCGACGTAATTCAAAATGCTCTCTAAAAAACTGGTTATGCTGATTATCACCGTGATTTACATCACCAATAATTGGCAATGATAAGTGTTTTAAGTGACGGCGAATTTGATGTTTTCGCCCCGTTTTAGGAAAGCATTCCACCAGCGAATAACGTACAGTGGGGTATTTATCAATCGGGATCGGCAACATAGCTTGATGTAAACAGTTAAACTGGGTTTGCGCCTCTTGTGGCTCCTTATTTTGATCTGCAAACTTATCAGCTATTTTATCAAGCTCTTCTTTAAGTGGCTTGTCTAAAAATACCGACTCTGGTGCAAAACCACGTACTAACGCTAAATACCGTTTAGATATTTGACCATCAATAAAAAGCTGATTTATATCACGCGCAGCTTCAGAGCTTAATGCAAAAAGTAATATACCCGAGGTAGGCCTATCTAAACGATGCACTGGAAAAACATGCTGACCTATTTGGTCTCGTAACATTTGCATTGCAAACTGTGTTTCATGCTTATCTAAAAATGAACGATGAACCAGCAGACCTGATGGTTTGTTAATAGCAATATAGTTTTCATCGCGATATAAAACCTCTAATTCACCAAATTCAATTGGATCAGGGCGTTCATTCATGGCCACTTCCTAAAATGTTATCAAGCTCAGAGAGTAATGCAGTGATGGCTGCCGCACCGGTTTTTTTTGTCAGCATTAGCTCGGCCATCGGCGCAATTGAAAAATTAATTGGTAATGGATGTTGATGAGTGACTAACATTTGCATTTTTTCAATAAATACAAATTGTAACCACTGCTCAAACGCCATTGTATCGTGACAAAAAGGCACTGTTGAGTCTAACGCTTGAACATCAATAGGTTCATTTTGCCAAAGTTGATGCTGCTTTAATAAAGCTTTAAGTTGCGTTAAATAGGTTTGGGTTAATTGGTACATAACCACCCTCTTTGATAAATATTGGTTAATTATACCCAAGCTACCTCAAGATGCGAGTTTCAGTTGGAGTTAAAAGCGATTTAGGCAAGGCATTGATTGCAAATAATAGTGGTTCTATTGTTCAAATCAATAACGCAGTATAAATCGCTTTTAAACCAACCCTCTGGGCGTTTCACAGGCGCTGACTCCCTACGTTGTTACTTCTTAAAAGGGACGACCATTATTGCAAAGTAACGCCTTGATATTAAGCCCCTGTGGAACGCTGAATTCTACATCTTGAGGTGGCTTGGGTATATACCCTGTTCCCTCATGGCCTGCTATGACGTATAATTTAACTAATTTTGCAGTAAAAAATCATTGGATCATTATGACCGAGCAGATCGCAACCTTAGGGCAATTACTTGATGGCGCAGGCACAAATTGGCGCGTTTTTGATATTGGTAGACATATTACCAAACTAGATAAAAAGCAATTTTTAGCTATTGAGCAAGCACTGATCCCCTATCCTTTTCCATTGGCAGGCCATGCATGGTTAGCCATTCAATTTTGGGATCGTAAAGCCAGCAGTGAACCTTATGTATGGTTTTTAAAGTTTCCAGTTGATGAACAAAGCAAACTTGTTTGCGCAAGTCGCGATCATTTTGCCAATATGGTCATAGAAGCACTAGGTAATGACTTAACAGGCGCACACGCTGACGGCAAACTTGATAACAACCCTTATGTATTCACACCCAATGCGAATAAACTTGCTGCGTTCAATGCGCTGTTAAAAGTATTATTAAAACAACCTGCATCACAATATTACGAATATACACAACTTTATTTTAGTGGGAAATTAGGTTTTGAAAATTGGCAAAGTGTTGCGATACAAGGTATTGCTGATTTTGCACTGCGTTTAAATGACGATAAAAACCAAGCTGCATTACAACAAGCATGGGAGCATCTGCCAGCCGATGTATTACAACCACTCAGCGCGATGCTTGAACACGTAGAAATACCACCCACTTTTAGCGAGCAACTACTGAGCTATGCTCAGCATGCTATTGCGCAAAAAGATACTCTAGCGTTATGCTGCGCATTACGTGCGATGTCAAAAGCACAAGCCCAAACACTCACCGCACAATTAGTCGATAGCATTTTACAATCAGACATTTCCACCGAGTCGGATGTTTTATTAACTATTGCTGGACGCTGTTTTAATTTACTTACCGACGCAGAGCGCTTACATATTTTTATGGACAACTGCGCCCACCACCAAGAAATAGCAGAGCTTTTCCCAAGTATTTTTGCTGATTTAGTTGCAATACCAAGTGTTAGACCACACTTATTAGGTTTACTACGTAAAGAAAATCGCAGCGAAACCCTCGCGCGAGCAATTGGAAGGTTATTTTCTTAAATGGCAAGTTTGTGGACATTCATTCTTATTGGCAGTGTAATTTATTTTTTTTGGCTAAATCGTAAAGTAGCCGAAGCAGCTAACGCGCATGCAAAACGTCAAAGTGAGCAACTCCAAGTTCAATTAATGAGTGTCGCGTGTACTAAACGCCGCTTTGGGCTTTTAAAAAGCGGCAAACCAGGGATCAAAAGCGAGTTTACTTTTGAATTCTCCAGTGATGGTGAAAACGCTTATCAAGGTGTTTTATTTATGGAAAATGAAATGCTGCAGAGCGTTTTAGTGCCACCGCACAAGATCTAGTTAGAGAATTATCAGGAATATTTTGAGGTTTAATAGTTTGACATGAAACACAAAAAACTAAGGCGTAACATATAGTTACGCCTAAATCTTACTTCATCCATAATAAGGCATCCATACCTAAGCCGAAGCACCCTTTTTATCTTTCCCCTGAACGGGTATACATCCTCATACACCCTCACGTTGCATCAATGCAATATCCTACACATCCTAGTGTTATCCTCTTGCCACCTTGGCCATCCTGCGTCTCCAAACGCTCCTATTACTTCCTGTAATATAATCCTTTGGGTTATCCTTATCATTAGCTCCGCTAATGTTCCGCATCCTCGCGGTGTCCTAACTCATCCTTGCATCCGTGTTAACTTGTCCGTTTGCTTCCTGCTAAGCATCTTGCTTAATTGCCGTAATCCGTTTCCTTGGCACCAGCTCAATCATTGAGTCTGTATCGTCTTGATGAAATGAAGTTTAAAGCAAACGGGACTTAACGATAGTGGCAAATAATAATTATTTTCATGTAACATTTTTGCAAAAAACAAAAAGTACATTAAAAACAATGAATTAAATAAAAACAACAATACAGATACGTAAAATTAACTGATAAAGCGCACACCACTGTAAGATATATCCTACACGCAAACTTCCATTATGGCCGTTTTAATTGGGTCAATGTTATTGAGCCGATTTAAATAACAGCTCACCTTGTACGCTGTTAAAGGTAAGCGTCTGTAAACACGTGAAGCCTTCACTTTTGAAAAAAGCCGTATGCTTTCCTTGCGTTACAAACACTGCCATTCCACTTGACTCTTTATTACTTTTTACAAGGTCATCTAAACCGCGCAGTAAATAACGGCCGAGCCCTTGACCATGAAAATGCGGATCAACCGCAATAAAGGCTAAAAAGTAATAGTTACCTTGCTCAACTAAGGCATCACGAATCGTTTGCTCTTTATCAATCAACTGATTCGTTTGTAAATAGCCAGCACTGAGCATTAACTTTAAGCGCCAATGCCAATATCGTTGCGCCTGTAGTTGGCTTTGTGATTCAAAAACACTGGCTACTGCTTTTAATCGTTCATTTTTATATAAACCTATCAAGGGTTGTTTTTCTTGCCAAAATGTATTGAGTTCTTCGCGAATTAAAGAACGTAGTTTTTTCTCATAAGGCCCTTTGGCTGCTTCACTGTAATTAAGCATTTTCTGTAAAACAGGATCATCATGATAGGCTTGATAAATTAAGCTCGCTGCGATACTGATATCTTCGGCAGCAATGTATTGCACTCGAAATGTCTCACTTTGTGTTTCGACGGTCATCGTTAATCCTTATTAGCGTTTGCTTATTTTAATTTTTATACATTAAGTACTATAGGTATATTCCTATGCGCTTTAAAAGGCAAATTCAGCGGGAGTTAAACTCTAATAACTCATTATAAAGTTCTATCACTGGTTTAACGTAACCATCAAGGAGTATGATATAAATACGATACGGCACTACATATCATTACAAAAGCGACTTTAGGAAGAAGCACACCACTATTTTATGACGACACCTTTAGAACAAAACACTCACTGGAGCGAAGTGGTTGATGAGCTAAATGTACGTTTACGCCAACAGTAAATTGTTTGGCTAGAGCCAACTTACTGTTATTATAGTCCGGTATTACACAGCACTGTGTAACGCCCTATTTAAAGAGTTTATAAACCGAATGAATGCTGTTGTTTTTGATGCGATTAAAGCCCTTCTAGATGAAGGAAAAACCCCGACTGTTGCTTTGACAAAAAGCAAACTGACACAAACGATCCCTTTACCCGTTATTATTGCCGCGGTGAGTCAATATAAAAACAACCCTGAGTCTATTCATAATTTAGCAAAACAACCTCAACAAAAAGTAGAGGCTGTAAATAATTCAAGTCAACTTGATCGCCTTGAAGCAAAGCTCGACCGATTACTGGCATTACTAGAAAATAAATAATTTGAGACCCCACCATGTTTGTTGTTGATTTAACGTTTGATTGTTACCAAGATACGACCCTTGAAAATGCTGAGCAAGCAATTAATCGCTTAGTAAATGCACTTCGTTTTAACGGTCAAATTATGGGGGAAGAGTTTCCAACCGTTTTAAAAGACGGTTATTTCATAACGCGCGTGATGTGCCCTACTAATGATGCAATGCATCCACTCAATAATAGTCCGTTTGTAAAACACAGTATTGATAAATTACACGCCGCAGGTTTGCTTGCACCAAAAGTAAAAGTGATAGGCCAAGATATCCACTCTAATGGCGCTGATGAATGCCATGAGCCATCGAGTTATATTTTATACACGACCTATGTTCACACTTGTAGCCCGCTGTATTGTGGCGATGATTTTTTACCCGTCCCCTTGTTTAAGATCCCCGCTATTGCTAACGGAGATTATAAAACACTAATCAAGTGGCAAGAAGATTGGCAAGCCTGTGACCAAATTCAAATTAATGGTGCAACACGCTGTGAGTTTCCTGCATTGGATGAAATATCAAATCTGGATAGCGACCTTTCTCGTCGTGGTAAAGACATAGCAAAACGGGTCACCTGTTTAACTAAAAAACCAGTGTATTATTATTTATATCGTGTCGGTGGCACAGATAAAGCATCTGAACTTGCGCGTAAATGCCCTAGCTGTAACAGCGATTGGAAATTACCTGAGTCATGGTTTGGTTTATTTGATTTTAAATGTGAGCCGTGTGGATTAGTCTCTAATATATCGTGGGATTTTCAATAACATTAGGGTCATTGAAAGTCGAATATACCCAAGCGACCTCAAGATGCATAATTCACATATTGAGGTGGCTTGGGTATAAACAATGCGGAGTAAATCTAACTCCGCGAATATCTATACTTTAAACTACAAGTGCCTCAATAAATGCAGCTAGGTTAGGAGCCAATATATGATGTGGCTTTTTACCTACATATTCTAAGCATACTTCACCCGTCGTAATTAACACTGAGACGAGTAAATCCTCTTGATCTGTTAAGCCTATAAATACAGTTGGGTCTTGCTTAAGCTTGCGCTTCATCAATACATGTCCGGTAATATTTTGCTGAAGTAGATCAAAATCTTCAATACTCCACGCTTGCAGTAGCTCTACTTCGTGTTCGTCTATTTTTGCAGTAATGCATCCCGCGAAAAACATTCCATAATACTCATTCAGCGCATCTGGAAATTTAACATCAAGCGCATTAGCTAAATCAGTTAAAGAGCCGTTGGGGCTACGACATACCGCTTGCCATTGGATCAACCCTTTTGCATCAGCAGTACCAACCTCGCACGGACTTGGCCAATCACTATCGTGTTCAATGCGTGGTAATAATTGCGTCAGCTCTAACTGTCGTTTAGCAAAACATTGGTGAAGTTGCTCTAATTGTGAGGTGATAGACATACTGCGAAACTCATAAGCTTTAGGTATAATAGCGCTATTGTAACTACAAAAGAGCTAACATGACAGATTACAGCAACTCACCTGAATTAAAAGACAGTGTACTTGGCCAATCAACAGAATATGTAGATACCTACACACCTAGTTTATTGTTTCCTATTGCACGTAAACTTAATCGTGATGCACTTGATATAAATGAAGCTGCTCTCCCATTTAAAGGCCAAGATATTTGGACCGGATATGAGCTTTCTTGGTTAAATACTAAAGGTAAGCCCGTCGTTGCAGTCGCAAGCTTTATATTTCCTTGTCAAAGCAGTCATATCATTGAATCAAAGTCTTTTAAATTATATTTAAATAGCTTTAATCAAACGCGGTTTGATTCGATTGAAGACGTAAAAGCTATTTTAATTGCCGATTTATCTGCTGGCGTTTCAATGCCTATCGATGTCGTTTTGTATAGCCCTAATGATTATAATTGCTTACCGTGCACACCATTACCTGGTGAATGTATTGATGAGTTAGATATTCAAATCGATAGTTATCATTTGGATGCATATTCTCTTAAACCAGCCTCCACTAATACGGTGAGTGAAACATTACACAGCCATTTACTTAAGTCTAATTGCTTAATTACTTCGCAACCCGATTGGGCAAGTATTATTATTCGTTATACTGGTGAGCAAGTATGTAAAGAATCTTTGCTGCGTTATTTGATTTCGTTTCGAACCCACAATGAGTTTCATGAGCAATGCGTAGAGCGGATATATTGTGATTTAATGGCGCAATTAAACATCACTGAACTTGAAGTGTATGCTCGCTATACACGCCGTGGAGGTCTTGATATCAATCCATATCGCTCAACTTCTCACGATAATGTGCCGTTTGCAGTGAAAATAAACCGACAGTAATGTTTACGGGGCAATCAGAAGTTCTGGTGGCTGCATAATGATTGCACTTAATACTTGAATTCAAGAACCTAAACCCCGAGCTAGTTCGGGGTTTAGTGTCCTCAATTAGCTCTTCAATCGTTTTGTCGGAATTGGCATACCACATACGTCAACATAATCTGGGGTTTCAACAAACCATTCTTCACTGCGATTTTGCCGCGCTTTAATAAGTGACTTAAAGGCATTCGAATCCGTTTTTAACACTTTAAATTGACTTGTATCGTGCTTTGCAATGTCAGCTAAAACGTGTATATCTGCAATTGGGTTAAAGAGTTCACCTTCTATTGGTGTTCGGGATAAACGATTAAAGTGTTCCATTCCTTCAAGAACGCGTCCAAACACAGTAATGTTTCTATCTAAATAGCGCGGCCCATGACCGATAGTGACATAAAATTCTGTTCCACCACTGTTAATGTTGTTATCACGAGCCATCGCAAATACACCATTACAGTGCACTTGCCAAGTTTGTGTTTGAGCCTCATTTTGCGCAACGGCAAATCCTTTTAAAAAACCGGTTAGCGGCGCATAGCCATCGGTGATATCAAGTTCAGTTATGTTAAGTGCCGTTGCTGTAGTAAGGTAAAATTCTGCAGGGAGTGATTTGCTTGCATTTTTTATTGATTTTTTACCACTTGCATCACCACCTTGCGCAACAAAGCCTTCTACAAAACGATAAACACTTAGCCCTTTATAAAATCCATCACGCGCAAGTTGCTTTATATTCTCAGCATGTTTAGGAGCAAGTAAGGGGTTGAGCTCGATATATGCAGATCCCGTTGGTAACGTGATTTTTAGTATATTGTCAGCATCAACTATTCGCCACTCTTGTGCGCTGGCGCTGTTTATAACACTACTCGCTGTTGGCTGCGCAGCTGTTTTCGCAACACTGGTTTGACTTAGTATTAGTGCAACTGCAGCTAAGCATGATTTCTTCAACATATCCCACAACTTATTTTATTTTTTGTGGTGCTACATTATTTGGTTAACGCTTTTTTATCAAGCCAAAAATGTGGTTGGTGAATTGGTGCACTTAGCGGGAGTAAAGGATTTACAAGTTCAATAATTCGGCGGTTTTTCAGATCTGCCAGTTCGATAGTTTTAGCAAAATAACGATTAAATAACTCATCAAAGGATCCATCGGCAATCGCTGCTAATAAGCCCGATTTAATTTGCTCATATAAAATGGCATCTTTATTCGCAACAAAAAAGTAAAGCGCTGATGGGTAACGTATTGCTATATATTTGTCATGAACAATATCATCACCATAATTTTGTGCTAAATCAAAAATATCATAAGGTAATGCGTCGATTCGCCTCGCTTTTAGCATTTCAATAGGATCTGCACCTTGACCATAAATTTGCGTGTGTAACTCGTTATTAATAAAAATTGCGGTATCTGGCCAGTCTTCTCTCAAACCAAATAGAAAAGTTCGTAATTGCCCTGAGTGAGTTACATTAGCAAATAATTCTTTATCTTTAATATTAACTAAAGGGATACGATAACCAAGTAACCCTTTATCTATCGGGATTAAAATTGCCTTTGCTTGCTTTTCCCACGTTGAACTTGTTGCGCCCCAAAATACGTCGATACCATTTTTTTCACCTAATAAACGTATTGCACGTGTTTGTGTAGGAATACTACCGATCTCTTCAGGTAACATCTTTATTTCTGACTTGCCCAATGCTAGCTTTAATAATTCAATCGGATACGGATGGCTTCCCGCAGAAAAGCGCACTGTTTGCTCAGTATTCGATCTAACATTAAATGTAAATAGTAAGCATACTAGTACCAGCTTTAGCATCGCGCCTTTTTACTCCCAGTCAAACTTATAAAGAATATCAACGTTCTGGTTTATATTGCTCGTAATTTCAATATATAACTGTGACATTAGTTGATAACGCATTGCAACCTCACTTAATGAGTCAAAAATCCCAACACTGTATTTAACTTTAATATCGGGTGCTAAATACCCCGATATTTCAACTTTAGTGTTATCTCCACTGCCTTTAGAGCTTAAGCTAACATCAGAAAAACCAAAACTTTCACCAACTTTAGATACAACCCCTTCGCTTCGGCTTACACCTTGTGAAAGCAAAAGTTGAGCTAACATTGCATCTGATGAGCTGTTGCCTTCATCCAATGGCTGACCATTTAGTAGATACGCTAATGATTGCGCTTGATCCATTGCAGGTTCCGAGAAAACCTTTAAAGAAGGATGCTCTAAATTCCCTGTTAACGTCACACCTGCGATTACGCCATTAGCTGTGTTTTCAGGATTGCGTATTGCCTTAATATTAAGATAAGGCTTTTCAATCGAACCGCTAAAACCAATTTGCCCTGTTCGAATGATCAAATCTTGGCCAAATGATCGATAAGTGCCTTGGCGTAAGTTCAACTCACCCGTTGCTATCATTGGCGTTTGTTGATTTAAACTAATTGCTAAGTCCCCTTCTATTTTTGATTCTAGGCCAAATGAATCAATCCGCACATCATTTTCAACAATCAACTTCAAGTTTATATCATAATTGAAGGGCACAACATCAGCTTGCTCAACTTGCTTATCTACAATTATTTCATCATCACTAACTTGCACAGCCCCTTCGGGTAACTCTTCGATCTTTATACGTCCATAGGGCACAACAACTTGACCTGCTAGTTTAAAAGTATTATCTGCCAAGCTAATTTTTAAATCTGGCGATACTTTAAATAACACACCTTGCTGCGCGCGGACATAAAATTGCTTGCCTAATACACTTAAATTGACCGCTGGTTTTTCTCCTTGCCAATCAATATCACCCGTTAAATCAAGTGAGCCGCCATCACCATCCTTTAATTTTCCTTTTAACACAGCAGTCGTTTTATCAAATGCTATATTAACATTTGAATCAACTAACGAAACAGGTAGCTGTTCCCCCTGTAAATTAACCCCAGTTACATCAAGCTCTCCACTTAATAACGGTGAGTTTGTCGTCCCAGCGATTGCAACTTGACCACTAATAGCACCTTTTAACTGTTCAAGCGTCCCAATAAGTGGCTGTAAATCAGTGAGTAAGACTTTATCGATATCTAACGTTCCCGACATATTTTGCGCGTCTGTTAAATCGGTTACCTGTAAGTCTGCATTAATGTTGCCAATCACACTTGAGTTTAAACGTGCATTAAACTGCGCAGTCTGTGCATCCGCAATTGCGTTTATGGTGAATGTCTCTAGCGGTAGACGATAACGGTTTTCTTCATTGATCAATGTAGTTACTAAATCATGAGAATTGATCGTGGCTGTTAAGGCGCTTAATTCACGCCCTTGCCAGTTAGCGTTAATATGACCATTCAAGTCACCTTGTGTAATTACATTCTCTGGTAATAAATATTTGATCTGTGATAAATCAAAGTTAACCAACTTCGCACTTAGTTTACCTTGTTGATTTTTTTGATTTAACTCATCAATACATAATTTACTATTTTCACTTTGCCAACAGTGCTGCTTTACTAAAAAATCACCATTGTCAGTATTAATATTAATTGCAATAGCAGGTTTAGCACGAAAGCGTAGAACATTATCGGTTAATAGCACATCCTTTAAATTACCCTGCCATTCTTTATTTATGAATTTTCCAGCAAGTTCAAACTGCGCCTTCCCTTGCAAAGCATCTAGATCAAGTTGGAGTTGGAGTTGGTGGTCAGTTTTATCACCCGCGGCATTTATCGCTAAGGTTTGAATTTTATGCCCCAACACATTGGCGTTTTCAACCTTTAAACTTGCATTAGTTTGCCAATCAGCAGCGTAATTAAAATCTGTTTTTAAAACTAACTGCTCTATTGCTATGTCTGAAAAATTTAAATCACGCATTGCAATGTTTAAATTAACAATCGGTTCTAAACGCTCTCCAGCGATCACTAAGCTACCATCGCCCACCCCTGTGATTGGTAATTTATCTGGGATCGTATTATTTAAGTGAAGTTTCCCTTTAATATTCCATCGCTTTGTCACATCGCCACTTAAGGCCAGTGTGTTTTCGCCGCTAGAGAGTTCAAACTTATTGATTCGGGCATGGAGTGAGTTATTTATGTCAAAGTCAGATGCAAAGGTAAATGCCATATCATTCAAGGTGCCAGTGAGCTGTGTATCATTCATCACCAACTGCCAGTTTTCTTGCTCTATATTAAATGCCCCTTTTAATTGGCCTGATACATCACTCGTGAGCGTATCAGTAAGATACTGTGCCTTTAAGTTTTTAAGATAGCCAGTAAACTGTCCTTTAATGCCGTCGTTCCAGCTTGCTGATGCAGTCACGGTTGCTTTACTATCATTTGCAAGCAGGGCTAAATCATCAACTTTGATATGGGTTAGCCCCCCTTTTAAAACTGACTTGATTTGTACTTTTGGATAGGCGGCCAATTGGCTTTGTGCAATTAAATTAATAGCGTAGTCATCAGCGTTACCCTTACCAGATAATTGCACATCATTAATCTTTAACGTGTTATGTTCCACATCAAGCAGCCATTGTTGGATACTTGCATTGATTGAAAATGGAAAGTTCTCCGTTTTTAAATCAGCTTCAAGCTGTGCGCTCAATGGGTATTCACCCTGAGTTTGTATATCCAGTGCTAAACTATGCAAATCGCCAGATACATCCAATGCAATGTGGTGTGCGGGATGTTCTAGGCTAATTGTAGCCGTTATAGGTGTATTTTCGGTTAATGTTGCATTTAACTGACTCGCGAGTTGCCACTGTAAATAATCAGCACTTAAAGACATTAATTCAATACGTGGACCAGCAATTGAAAATGCTCCATTAATATTATTAATATCATGACTGCTTTGTTCTTGAACAATATTGACATTGCTCACATTAAACCGCTCAACGACCATATTCAACGCTGAAGTAAAGTGAATATCCGGCAGTGCTGCAAGTGCAACTAAAGGTTCGCTGGGTGTTGGCTCCACTGATTTTAATATAACCTTTACTTTCGCCACACTGAGGTTATTTAACACAACAGTTGATTGTGCCGCCGAAGCTGCCAATATAAAGTTATTAACCGTTACATCAGCACTTGGGTGTTTTAATGTAAATGTAGGAACAGCTATTCTCTTTACGTAAATATCAATGGGTAGCTCAATGGTGTTGCTTTGCTCGAGCTGCACGTCTTCTGAGATTTTTGGTAATGGCTCTGTACTTGCGGCTAAAGAAACATTGATAGTTTGCGCACTGATATTTTCAATGCATAACCCCTCACAACGCCACCAGTATAAATCCAGTTTTAGTTGCTTGGCTGTGAAATCTATACTTTCATTTTTAAATTTAACATCGAATGGGTCACTGTATAAAAATCGACCTTTTTTAATATCTATCTTTAATCCATCCACCATGTTGTTTGCACTATATGCAATTAACTGGTTACCTGGCGCGGTAAAAAGCAAACAAAAAACCACTGCAACAAGAGTGCATAAAAGAGCGGTTAAGACGGCTGTAACTTTTTTCGTAATTGACATTAAATTTCTGGCCCTATAGTAATACTTAAACGCGTACTTTTACTTTCTTTCGTAAGTCCCCATGCGTGGTCAATTCGAATTGGCCCTACTGGCGTTAAATAACGAAAACCAAATCCAGCCCCTACTTCTACCCGATCAGAAAAGTCATTCGTAGCTGTACCGCTATCAACAAATAAGGCTACACGCCAGTTTTGTGCAAATTGATAATTATATTCCACGGTGCTTGAGAGTAAGTACTTGGCGCCAATCAAGCGCCCTTCTTCATCTTCTGGTGATATTGATTGATATGAAAAACCACGTACGCTTTGATCGCCACCAGCAAAAAAACGTAACGACAAGGGTACATTATTAATATCATCCACAAGCATTGCCCCTACATTTGCCCGTAAATATACAAGGTGTTTGTTAAGGTAAGTACGTAACCATGCAGTTTGAAATTGCACCCTAGCGATATTCGTTGTAGACAACACATCCTCAAGCGCAAACTCTGCTGATACCAGCCATTGCTCACCCCAATAAGGTGTTGTTCCACCTTTTGTCTCTTTTTTTGCGTAACTAATACCCGGCATAAACATTTTTGAGTTTTGTTGCTGTTCGTCACCAATTCGGTAAGTTTCATGATCTCGACGAAGAAATACTGTACGTACCCAATCATCCTCTGTTAGCCACTGCCTTTGTAATTGACCAGTCAAAATCCTACTGTAGATGTCTTCAGTCACTTCATCTTCTAATTTATAGCCCGCAGAAAAACGCCAAAGATCATCATTAGGGTCATCAACCGGCACCGTATAACTAAAAGATATGTCTTGCTGTTTTGCTGAAAGGTTTAAATTGCTCTCTAAAAAATGGCCATCGTCAGTGATCCATGGTTTTGACCATTTAAACCGAACTTTAGGCCCAAAATCCGTATTAAAGCCACCACCAATTTCATAACTATTCGCTGGTTTGTGTAACACATCCACATTAATTGGCACTTGGTTATTTGCACGGTTAGCAATATCAGCATAAACTCGGACACTGGTAAAATATGGCGTACTCGAAAGGGCTAAGTTATAATCTGCAACCTTGGTTGCTTTATAGCTGCCTCCTTGAGAAAATTTTGCAAGTGAACGAATGTATTTTTCTGCAGGCGTGTTTTTTGTAATTATCAGATCGCCAAATTGATAACGCTCACCGGTATCGATTGTTAGCACGACGTCAGCACTATTACTTTTTAACGAGATAGCGAGTTTATGCGTTTGCCATTTCATATCAAAATAACCAAGTTCGAGAAGTTGTGCTTCTAGGATTTTACGCGCAGTATCGTAATCGCTATGATTTAAAATATCGCCTTGTTTTATTTTTATGCTTTCAATCGTACTTGCAAGTAAGCGGTCTGTTCTACCCGCTCCATTTATTGTGATATTAACATTACTTATACGAGTAACAGGGCCACGCTCAATAGTTGCAATGAGTTTTTGTGACCCGTGGTCAAAGTTTAATTTAACCGCAGGCTTATAGTACCCAAGCGCTCTTAGGCTTCGCTCAACTTGTTTTTTTGCATGGTTAAGCAGCGCACGATTAGCATTTTCGCCCTCTAACTGCTTTAAATAAAGCGCTACATTATTCTTAAGATCACCATTGATCCCATTTATTTCATAATCATTAACGACTAATGAAGCCGCAAAAATATGTGTAGTTATACAAAAACAAACAATAAAAACAATGCGTGTTACGATCCGAATCGGCAAGTAATACCCCTACTTAAAAACAATCAACCATCAAGGTTGAAATAGTAACATATCGATATGCTTGGGCGCAGTAACTCAAATGTGAAAATTAGTACGCTAAAGCGCTTAATTTTAGTTACAATGGCACTAACTAATTTGAATTATTTTTACTGGGTTTTTAAATGCACTTTCCTGATGATGACAATGGCCAACTTTTAACAGAAATAGCGGCTGCTGGTATTGATTTAGCACGCATGCACAAAATTGATTTTTATATTTTATTTGAACAAAAGAGCGATGCTGAAACATTCGCCACAGCCATAGCTGAAGATGAGCTCGCCCCTGCAACCGAATTAGTACAGTGTGAAGACACGGGTATTTGGGAAGTAATTACACAAGTTGAAATGGTGCCAGATCACACTCTTCTAGGCCAAACAGAGCAGTATTTAGAAAGTATCGCCAATGGCTATAAAGGTTATGGGGATGGTTGGGGATTAATGGATGGTAATGATTAGTACGTTAGTATAATTACGAATAACCCCCTCCAAGTGTAAACTTAGATCGGTCATAAAATCAGTTAAGTGAATTAACGACTTAACTGATTCGCTTTCCTAAAGCTGCCTTGATAATCAAACAATTTATCTGCGACTTTCCAGCCATATTTTTTACTTTTTCGGGCAATCACAAAATCGGGCGCTACCAATAATGTTTCATTTTCGATGACTTGTTCGGCCAGTTTATAATCAACCGGTGTTTGCCCATTATTAGTACGTTTACCAAATTGCTTATTAAAAATGTAGCGCGCCCCCGGTTTTGAAAAATCATATATTTCATCGCAACTTGCACCATCTTCGTCAAAGTAAGTTAGCTTAATAATCTGCGTATGGTTTACCAAAGTAGATACGCTTAAGCCACTGCAACGCAGTACTAGCGCATCTTTTAAGTTCAGTGCTGCTCGCAGCTTGTCATCAGGATCTGCCATTATAGCATGGCAAGAATGGCATTCTCTGGCAGCAATATCATTTTGTGTTCCACAGTTGTCGCATTCCTTAAAACGAAACCGATAATCGCATTGCTCTTTATAGCCATGTTCATCTTCAAGCAAGCCTTTACAGCGACGACCAAAATGTTCAATGACTTTTCCTGCGCCGTCTATTTTGCCCCAAAAAATATTAGCAAACCCACACCCAGGACAAAGTACCTGCACAGGCTCATTATCACTATTACCTTTTTTACTGCCAACTTCAGGATGAAAAAGATCAAAGCCATTACCCGCATAATCAATAACTAAGCAATCACTTTTCCCTGATGATAAACGCAGCCCCCTCCCAACTATTTGCTGATAAAGGCTAACCGATTCAGTGGGCCTTAAAATAGCAATAAAGTCAACGTGGGGGGCATCAAAACCAGTAGTAAGCACTGACACATTCACTAAAAATTTCAATTGTCTTTGCTTAAATTTTGCAATTATTTTATCTCGCTCACTATGACCGGTATCTCCCGTGATCAGTGCACAGCTTTGTCCATGTAAGTAACCAACAACTTCTTGCGCGTGGCGAACTGTCGCTGCAAAAATCATGACACCTTCACGGTTTTCACTGTGTTTTACTATATCTTCACAGATCGTTTGTGTAGCGCGAGTATTCGCTTGCAATAATTGATTTAAATCTTGCTGACTATATTGACCAAATGCATTGCTCGATAACGACGAAAAATCATAATGACTGATTGCCGCATCAAGCTCTTTCGGTGGTGTTAAAAATTGGTGTTTAATCATGTAACGAAGCGGCAATTCAAAAATGCACTCTTTAAATGGACTCTCAGCATTCCCTCGCACAAAACCATGGTAATGACGATGATATACCCACCCGATCCCCAAGCGATAAGGAGTCGCGGTTAAGCCTAATATTTTTAACTTTGCATTATGACGTTTTAACGCATCAATTACTTTAGCATATTGGCTTTTATCATCACCACTGACTCGGTGACATTCATCAATAATTACTAATGAATAATGTTCATTGAGTTGATTTAAATTACGAGAAAGCGATTGGATACTTGCAAAAGTAACTTGCTCAGATAAGGATTTTTGTTTTAAGCCAGCAGAAAAAATACTCGCTGCTAGGCCAAAGCTTTCATACTTTTGCGCATTCTGTTCAACGAGTTCTTTTACATGCGCTAATACGAGTATTTTCTGTTTAGCAATACGAGCAAGCTCGGCAATGACTAAACTTTTGCCTGCACCAGTGGGGAGAACAATTAAAGCAGGAGAATCTGTCTTTCTAAAAAAGGCAACAGTACGTGCAACAGCCTCTTGTTGGTAAGGCCTTAATACATAACTCATTTAATGACTGCAACTAATGAATAAGAAAGAAAACTAATATGGGAGGCACTCGGCCTCCCAAAACATTAAGCTAGGTGTTTGGTTAAATCAACATCTTGAAATGCTTTAGGACGCTTACCTCTACCGGTCCACTCAACTATTTTACCTTCATGTTCAATACGGTACTTCGGTAATACTTTGGTACGCTTATCGCCAACGATATCTTGCAAATCCTCAAGTGTTAAACCTTTTTCTTTTAACAGGTCTAGTACGTCTTGTTTTGCTTGTTGTTGCTCAGTATGTTTTGCTATTGCAGCACCTAGTAATGCTTGTGCTTTTTCTAGCTCAATAAGACTAGCTGATTTAATAAATGCTTTAACTTCTTTCATTTTTTTACTCACTAAATTGTTAAGTTATAAAATTAGATAGATGATTCAATTAAATTATAAGCTTATTTTATATGTTAGGCCAAGATGAACCCAGTATTTAATCCACTTTGTCTAACCAACTAGCAACCATGTTATTTAATATCGTTAATTCACTTATTAATGTTACAGATTTATTGTTTTTAGTAATACCTTCTTCAGCTAGCTGTATTTCACATGCCTTTATCTTACTCGCAAGTGTTTTTATTTTAACCATCACTATTGAGCCTTTTATTCGATGGAGTACTTTTTCATATTGTTTGGCGTCGTTTATCGCACACGCATGGTTTAAATCAATGAGATCCTTTTTCAACGTATCATGAAAAACATGTGCCATCGCAAGTGCATCTTGCTTATTGCCAAATACCGCTACCCAGTGCGACAATGAAACCTCTTCACTGAGAGAGTCTTTAAGCTGCTGCTCGCGGCTGTTTAATAATACGTCTTGTGGTAGGTATTCAACAAGCGTTTCGTACAGTTGAGATAGTGAATAGGGCTTAAATATCACACAGTCCATTCCACCTGTAAGCGCTTTATTAATTATCTCTTTTGAATCATCTGCGGTCATCCCAATTACTGGAATACACTTCACTGCAACGTCGCGGTGCTGTCTAATTTTTGAGGTTAATTGAAAGCCATCTAAAATCGGCATATTGCAATCAGTGATTACCATTTGGAATGGTTTAGTATTTAGTAATTCAAACGCGGTCTTTCCGTTATCTGCAAGTGTTACTTTTAAACCAAAACTTTCGAACTGTTTTTGTATTAATAACTGATTAACTTGATTATCCTCTGCAACTAAAATATTGCCACTGAGTTTTCGTGGAAGATCTTTTTTATTTTTATTCTTTTTCTGTATACCCTGAGCAAGCATTTTAAATGCTTCTTTAAGTGTCACTACATTGATTGATTCATAAGATATTTTAATTAAATTATTTTGCAAATGATAAATATCATCTTTATTTTTAGTAATTACAATTATTCGACCAGAAAATTCAGCTAATTTCCTTACTTTATCACAGCCTAAATAAACATCTAAATCATCTTCACAGACTATAATAAATACCGGCTTTTTAAATTCGTCTTTAAAGTCTTTTATATTTCGTTGTTGATAACTAACCTGGCACATATCTAGTAAATTAATTAATTTTTCATCATCTAAAAATACGTGCCATAGGTCACCTTTTTCATCAATAGCTTTATTTTTATTCAGATTTACATTGTTTTTCCGTTGTAATTTTTCTGTGATATCAAATAGTATTGCATGCCATGAAGCCCCTTCATCTTCAGGTAGTGACTGAGGGTTTACAATTGCAATAAAACGGCATCGACGGATTTCATTCTTAGATTTATAACGAAACTGGCAATCGATATTTTCTCCCTTGCTCGCGCCTTCTTTAAACGCTTTAGCAATTGTTACACGGTCTTGATCAACAACCGAAGGTGAAATGCACCCAACAACACCTCGATGATTAATATAGTCGTCAGCGAGCCCTAATATTTTTTGGGCTCCTAGAGAAAGATAAGTAAACCTCCCCTCTGCGTTATTAAAGTATTCAAGTTGACAAAATCCACCAGGTATATTTTCAACTAGTTGAGGTAAATACTGATGAATGAGATCATTTTGAGTAAACGCTTCTTCAACTTCAGAAACCTGTGTTATTAAGGTCATCACTCCTGTTACACCTCCCTCTAAATCAAGGTATGGTTGCTTTACATAAAATATATTTACCAACTTACTATTATTATCAATAAGCTGAATGTTATATTCGCTGCAAACTTGAGAGTGTAATACCTCATTATTCTGTGTAATAAAAACATCAGCAATTAAAGAGTTAGTATTATAAGCTCGATTATTTTCATCCCATTGCTTACTAAATGCATTCTCAAAAGACTCATTCCACATTAAACGTTGATGATATTTATCTTCAACAACTATCATCAGCGGCATATCATCTATCATTTTTTGCGTATTATTGAACTGATTTAATTGCTTATGGTCTTCATGTTGATTATTACACAAGTGTTTTTTAGACAAATATTTTTTACTTAAAAAATAAGTAATCAATGCAGTGAAAAGTACTAATGAAAAACTAAAAATCATAAGAGTCACTTATATAAAAGAAATCATAATTGAAATACCTTTAACAATCTTAGCACTCAAGTTTATGAAGCCATAGCTATTATCAGTGTCAGGGCAGTGAATAGCCCCGTGTTTTCCAGAAAATCAATAGCTTGAGAAACTGGAACAATGAAAAAATCAAATCGCTATACATAATAATTTCGTGAACGTGCAATTAGCCTTGTTACTACGCAACAGCATGAATATACCTCTCTTTGGGCTGGTCTGTTCAACGACGATGCACATAGAGCCATTCTTGGTGCATTAGAGCAAGCTATTTGGCATTATGGTGATCCAACAGAACTGATTTACCATAGCAATAGAGGGAGTCAGTATTTATCCATATGATAGACAGAACTATTTGCTGAAGCAGGCATTCAAGTATCTGTAGGCAGTGGCGGTGATTCTTACGATAACGCAATGGCTGAAACGATAAATGGTTTATTTAAAACAGAAATTATTCATAGGAATGGCCCGTGGGGGAATGTTGTTGAATATGCTACCTTAGAATGGGATTGTGGTAGCTAATTCATGAGCAAGTTGCATAAAAAATCCTATGACCTATGATCATAGGATTTTGATCTCACTTTACCAATCGTCAAGATTTTTATTGCTTAACTGATCGGCAGTACCCTAATCGTGATCCAAATTCAATGCCCTATATGTTTATTTAAAAACTGAAGCATTTCTTGCCACAACTCAATTTGATTCTCTGGTTTATAAAAACCATGACCTTCTCCACTTTTCATCATCCACTCATACGGAGAGTTTTCTTTTTCTAAACCTTTGCGAAGTCTGAATGCATGTTCTTTAGGTACACGGACATCATCTTCACCTTGAACAATGAATACCGGTACTTTAATCTTATCAATGTTGTGCACTGGCGACTGTGCTTTTCTTGATTCGCCTATAGGTAGAACTTGATTTAAAAAATTAATACCTGACTGATTTTCAGGTATATCACCTTCTTCAAACATCAAGTCTAGATCATAAACACCAACAAACCCTATTGAACACTTATATAAATCAGGTTCATTAATTACACTTTGTAATGCAGCATAGCCACCGTATGATGCTCCATACACACATATACGTTCTTTATCAGCCACACCGTTTTTGATTAAAGAATGGACACCATCGGTCATGTCGTTAATCATTTCTGTGCCCCACTTTCTAAAGCCACTTGTTAAGAAAGATCTCCCGAATCCACCAGAGCCTCTGAAGTTAGGTTGAAAAACTGCATACCCATGATAAGAGAGAACTTTAACATCCGCATTAATATAAGAAATATCATCTTTTACTCCATGTGGTCCGCCATGAGGTAATAATATTAATGGAAGGTTTTTTGATTTCCCTTTAGGTAAAGTCAATAAGCCTGTAATCTCTAAACCATCTCTGCTCTTGTAAGTAATAATGGTTGTCTCAGATACAATGTCTTTATTTAACCAAGGCTTAGTCGGTGTAAGAACCGACAACTTTCTTTTTACATTATCATATAAATAAAATTTTGGTGGGTTATTTGCTGAAGAGGTCATTACGACCATAGATTTATTATCTTTAGTTGCAGAGGTTATTCTTACCGCCTGCCCCGGAAATGACTTTAACAAACTTTTAATTATCGCTTGATTTTTTTTATCTTTTACAATATTTAAAAAAATTGAACCTAGTTGTTCATACTGATATCTAGCGCCAATTAACTCGCCACGAACTCCATTCGCAATACTAATAATTGGTGATAAATCGGCTTTATCATGAGAAATTAAAACTTTATGCTTCCGTGTTTTGATGTTAAATGTAGCCATTGCTTTTGTATCAGTTTCTAAATCACTAATTCCTATTAAGGTTTCATCATCATCTAAAAAATATAAAGGAGAGAAACTACCTTCATATTCATATGATTCAAGAACTGACTTCCAATCAGAATCAACATTATTTCTTGCTAATAATATTAGTTTATTATTTTTACTTGGATCAATTCCTTGAGCAGCTAATACTTCTCCTTTTTTATTGCTAAACACACCAACACCGCTGCCTTTATAAGCGCGCATGGGGATACGGCCAAGCCCTTTCTTTCGTCCAGTTGAAACTTTCATACGATATAAGTCGATAAATGGCTCTGAAGATGACCAAGAGACACTATAAATTAACACTTGTTCTGGCTCATTTGGTAAAATATCTATAATCGAAGAAAAGCGATAATCCTTTGTCGCAGCTCTTGGCCCCGTTAGGATGACCATTTTTTTACCATCAGCATTCATTGCAATCAACTCCCCTGTTGGCAATGGTTTTTCTAGCGAACCTACCTCACGGGCCATAGTTAATAGTAAGCGCTCATCATTCAGCCAACTAAAGCTACTTACTGATTCGTTTCCTCTACCCCGAGTAATGGAGATCACTTCATTACTTCTTAAATCTAATACAGTTAAACTAATCACACCTTCAATATCTCTAGATGTCGCAGCAAGATATTCACCGCCAGGGGAAAGTTTGATGTCTATATACTGTGCATGCTTCGCATACGCTTCTAGTACTGGCATATTGATGTTCGAAGCGATTACATTGTTTACCATTAACACCAGAAGTAAACCGAAAAAATGAACTTTCATAAATTACCCTTAAAAAAAAAGCTCTCACTGAGTGAGAGCTTTCTAAATTAACTTAAATACTTAAAATTTATAAGTAATATTTGCAAATGCTCTACGACCAAGACGATCATATTGAGAGTAAAGAGCTGCATTACCAACATTCAACGTACCCGCACTAGAAACGATTGGTGGTTCTCTATCAAACAAATTAGCAACACCAACTGTAAAGTCTAAGCCACTATCTAATTTCACTGAACCTGAAAGTGAATGATAAGTTACCCAAGGTGTTTCACGAACAACAGTTACTTTTTCACCACGGTAAGTAGTTTCATTTGAATCGTTCAAATATTCGTAGTTGTTCGTTGAGTCTGCATAGCGTGAAGTCCATGTTAAGCTATAGTCTTCCCACTTATAAGTTAGAGACACATTACCAACATGTTTAGGCTCACCAAGCTCACCTACTTCATTATTCTCAATACTATCAGCAAAAAGTTTATACTTACGCTCGATTTGCATTGTATGTTCAAAGCGGAAACGAATTGAACCGAAGTCAAAGTCATCATTATAAGTAAATTTATAGTCAACACCTCGTGCATTTTGTGTCGCAACGTTTACATAACCACTTCTAACTTCATCTATACCATAATCACCATCTTGGCCTGTACGACGAGTAAACAAATCACATAAAGGTTCATTTGCAAAGTCTAAAGACTCATAACATTTACCGGTAATTTGACCACCACTCAAGCTAGTTACTTCGTTTGAAATAACAATACTAAAATAGTCGATTGAAGCTGCAAATGTATTTTCTGGGCTTGTCCAAACTAACCCAACAGTTTCATTAACGGCTGTTTCTGCTGTTAAACGACCTGCACCACCACTTGTATAGATAGTTGCAGAACTTCCGCCAACAGTATAATCTTCTGGCACACCCGCTGTTTTACAGTTAGTGGCTGTTAACTCTGTAATTTTACCTGCAGCAAATTGATCAACCCAATTTAAACAAGGATCAATTGCAGTTTGGCCATTAAAACCACTTTGGTCAGCAAGATAAAGTTCATAAAGAGCTGGTGAACGGAATGATGTTCCGCGACTTCCTCGAAGACTTAACCCATCAACAATAACCCAATTTAAACCAAGTTTAAATGTCGAGTCATTCCCATAAGTAGATACGTCAGTCCAGCGAGCTGAACCTGTTAAATCAAGAGACTCAACTAGAAAAACATCTGAAATAAGTGGAACTTTAACTTCACCATACACTGAACGAGAAATCTGTGAACCAGCAGTGCGACCTGCGCCACTTAAGCCCCAAGAGTTACCATTAACAGTATTGCTACCTGGAGTATCATCAATTTCATCTTTTTGAATTGATAAACCAAATGCAGATCCAACTGCACCGGCTGGCAATTCAAATAACTCGCCAGAAATAAATGCTTCGAAAGTTTGCTGTTTATACGTAGTGCGACCAAAATCTACACCATTGATAAAATCACTAACTTCCGCAGATTGATTACCAGCTAAGAACGCTGGATCTGCCCATGGTAAATCAACACATGTTTTCTTAGATGTAGCTGTAACTTCACCATTACATTTAGTGCCGTTTTTAAGATGATTTTGTGACATTAGAAGTGAATCTCTTAAAAAGATATCATTTCTATATTCACCATCATTATAGCTGTTTTGATAAGAAACATCCCAGTTCCAAAAACCGATACTTCCCTCAATACCGATCACAGCACGGGTGTAATCTATATTTGTTTCTGAAGAATAATGGTTTGATATAGCAACTGGCATTAGTTTTGCATCACCACTGAAACCTTCAAACTTATCTGCAGCTTGAGCTCCCACATCCCCAATCCAGAATTGACGATAATCGGCAGTAGTAGTAGTACGAGAACTATGAATAAATTCACTGTATACAGTAATATCATCCGTTAAATTATAATCACCTTGAGCATAGATAGACCATACATTACTTTCAGGGCGCATTGTTTGGTCATCACGAAATGGATGATCTAAATCCCACCAGCCATCGCTTTCTCGGTCATATGAAACAGGAAACCAGCCATTTGGTGTGCGTAAATCGCCAGCACCTGTTGCTGTTGAATTATAATTTTTATAACCATTAGCCCCAAAGAAACCATCATAATCATATGCTAAATTTGGACCACTACCTGTAACATTTGTTGCGTCATCACCGCCATATACCCAAAGACCATATCCAGATTCCGCGCATTGAGCTTTACCGGTTCGTGGATTGATAGGGTCAGCAGATGTACCATCAAGGTATGTAACCAATCGCTCACCACACTCTAAGAAGTCACGCTGACCTCTTTTAAGTTCTTGAGTATTTTTATAATCAGCTGTTACACGGAATGAGCCTTCATCAAACTCTTCACCAAATGAGAAGTTAATACGACGCTCTTCACCGCCTGACTCGAATGGTTGACTAATATCTACAGTAACAGATTTATCATCACCTTTTTTTGTAATGATATTAATTACACCAGCAACAGCATCAGAGCCATATAATGAAGATGCACCATCTTTCAAAATTTCAACACGCTCAATTGTTGATAAAGGAATTGTATTTAAATCAAACGCTTGAACTTGACCTCGGGTACCTGCAGGACCCGCACGACGACCATTTAATAGAACTAATGTTCGTGAAGCACCCAGCCCTCGCAATGAAGCTGACTCATTACCTTTACCACCAGCTGTAACGTAACCAACACTTAAAGCTGAAGTAACTTGGTTTGAGCCCGCCGCCGCAGTGCTAGTTCTTAGTAAATCACCAAGTGTTTTAATACCTTCATTTGTGGCATCTTCAATTGAAATTATATCAACTGGAACTTCACTTCCAAAGCTATCGGTACGAATACGCGAGCCTGTAACTTGAACACGTTCAATTTTTTCAGCTTTTTCTTCTTCTGCAGCCATAACGCTGTTAGATAAAATAGCTGTAGAAGCAGCACCAAAAGCTATCGCTAAGCGAACCGCTTTTGAAATTTTATTGTTTAACATTTGATTCTCCCTGGTCATATTTTGTATATGATTTTATTAGTATAAATTCAAACAAAAAAGGTACTTATCACTATTGATAATAGCTAAGCACCATGATTGTCGAGAGAGATACTAATATCAGGGACAGTGTATGGTCAACTGTTATTTAACTTTGCAATCAATCTATTTACATAAAAAACACAAAGGCATGAAAAAAAAACCTATTGCAACCTACTGTTTACATTGCACTTGTTGAAAATCGTTTTGCGTTTCAGGTAACATATGGATTAAGTAATAATCATGTTAAATCAATCAATTTCAGAGTAAAAAATTACAGACGAAGTGCTTTAAGACGCTAGATGATGAAAAGGAGCCCATATAATTATTACAGGCTTAATCTTATTATTCGGGCAAAAATATGAAAAAAGGCTATGAATTCAAGACCTTTTCAAAGTAAATTTACTGTGCATACCTTTATTAAAACTTGTTTTTACTTTTAGTTGATTAAATGTAATGTGCCTCAGTCCTGCAAATACAGGGGATGAGCCTTCACATCTTATTCGGCGCTCATCCTCTTTAAATCCTAAATCTAAACAGCCCATGCAATCCATTTTCTATTTGCCAATGTTGCTGCGCTGAATTCGCTAGTTCCTCCGCCGTTAAACGCGCTGAACTGATATAGTATCCATAACATAACATAACTCATTGCTTATTTACCTTTTTCTTTTCTGTAAGAAATAATGACTCCCACTGTTTTTGCGCTTTCCCAGTGTATCGTTTCTGATAAATCACTTACGTTATGGATAACTGCACAATACCTAAATTCTTCTCTGTTTTTTTGATAAGCGGCTTCTTTACCAACTATTTTTTGCGATTGACTTTTGATCCCCGTCGCATCAATCGTTACTAAGCAACTTGTTATCAACAGGCATTGTGCCAAAAAACACAATTTCCGCATGTAAATCCACTGGTCATATAAAGCGAATAAAACCTAATCCATTGATTAAATGAACCTTTCAATCATTTCCCGTCAAGGTAAAGTTAGTGAACTTGCCCTATTTATTAATGACACTCTCATTACGTTAGATGATCAACATTGTAAAAAAGAGACATTAAAGCAATTAATCAATCGAAATACTGAGAAGAATTGCTGTTCCATTAACATCATTAACAAAGTGTGCTCGCGCTCTGGCAGTACTTTTTACCTTAAAACTATTGAATTTACAGACTTTTTATGCTAAACCCTGATTCATTAGCCCGCTATCAATTATTATTTCAGGGATATTTATCCTAGATTGTTTATCTTTATACCTCCTCAATATTGCTTTAATTAACGGCCTACTTCCTTTTATTTCAACAAGTCTTACTCTACTAAAAATAAGCTCTTATTACCTATATATCCTGACAACCCAAGAAAACAACTCCCCGTTAACATAAAACTCTTTGATATTAAAGTTTCGACTTCCAATGCCTGCTAGATCTAATTTTTTTATTACATCAAATTTACAAAATGCAACCGACAATTGATCTTCCAACCTCTCAATCTGGTAATGAATACTGTTTTTTAAATTCATTAATTCAGCTAAACTTTCATTATTTAAGTTCATCATAATTTTTGATATATTTGACATAACATCCATGAACCAAAATTCTTCATTTTCTGTTTTTATTTCTATGTTCTGTATTTTATTAAGTAATGCTTTATTCATTCTCTCATGTAATAAAACCTTACCTGAAAATTTCACTCTTATTATTTCAGATAGTTCTTCGAATAAATTTTCATTCAAAAGTGTATTTAAAATACTAAGGCCTAATTTACAATCACTTGTAATAACAGAATCAGGATGATGCATCATAAGAATTATTTCTCCCTCTGTTTTTAAAACTCTCAGGACTTCAGGTAATGATTTATTCCAATCCGAATATTCAAATCCGAATTGACTAACAAGAACATCTAATGAATCGTTTTTATAAGGAAGCATTTCAAGAGCTATATTAAATTTAAACTCAACTTTTTCAATTGCATTACTGATCGCTGTAATATCACTCTTTATTTTATCTTTTTTTATCTTTGCTAAATCACAAGCAGCCACTGAACCGATTAAGTTATGCTGAGTCATGGTTGCCTGCAACAAAATAGCTAAAACCCCCTTTCCTGTAGCTAAATCTAGATACGCGCATTCCTTTTTTTTGGAACAAACTATATCCTCCCAAAATATTAGAACCTCCTCAGGGTATCCAAATGTACTTTTTGAATCACCGAAACTTGATAAAGTCTCTGTTAAGTGCCAGTAATGATCCCAATGCATTGATTTTCTCCAAAAAAAAGAGTGGCTCATAAGCCACTCTTTTGTTAAAAATTAAATTTTTAGAACGATTGTGTGAAGTTAAAATACATTGTGCGACCAAAACCCGAATACAAGTCAAAGTTATAGTCACGACCACCAGAAGCAAAAAGAGGTGGCTCTTTGCCAAATGCGTTTTGAGCGCCGAAACTTATCTTACTATTCCAAGGCGTGCTATATGCTACTTGTAAGTCATGCGTCACCCATGTTGGAATATGACCTTCACATTCTCCATCAGCTGTAATATCTTCGCACTGACCATCGATTAGACTTAAATTCCAAGTGAAATCAAAATCGGCGAAAGAATAAACATTTGATAAATTCAGACGCATTTGCGGAACACCAGGATCATCAACAAAGTTACGGCCGCCATCTGTGCTGTAATCTAAGATATGAGAAATACTAAAATTAGTTCTTAGTGCACCCATGTCGCCAAACTCAAACTTAGAGTTAGCTTTAAAATCAATACCAGAAGTTTCGAGGCTACCATCATTACCAAAACCACGTACTACTTGTGTGATTGCTCCATTTGGAGAACGATTAACAGTGAAAGCATCTGGGATAGCATCGCCACGTAAACGCGCATCAATAATAGCTTGAGCTCCGAATGCTCGAATCCGATTCGTTATTTCAGTGTTATAGTAATCTAGTTCAACAGAAATATCGTCTGTTACTTGGTATACTACACCTAATGAATATTGATCCGACTGCTCAGATTGTAAATCTGGGTTAGAAATAACTAACGCATTAATTTGCGATGAACAATCTTTTTCTTCGCCAATCGCTAGACATGTAGCTTCATCTGAAACAGAATCAGCGGACTCAGAAGGTTGTTGAGTTAAATCAGGTAATGATGGAGCACGGAAACCTTTACCCCAAGCAGCGCGAAGAACTAAATCATCAATTGGCGCGTAACGGGCAGAGACTTTAGGAGAAAAATCTGAACCATAATCAGAATAATCATCGTAACGACCAGCAAAAGTTAGTTCAAATTCTTCTGTTGCTGGTATTAATGTTTCGAAAAATAGGCTTCGAACTGAGCGAGAACCACCTGCGGAACTACCCGATGAACCACCTACTTGACCAGCTTCTGATAATGAATCATATTTATCAGCGTAATCTTCTGTGCGATATTCAAAACCAACAAATGCTTGAATTGCACCTGAATCTAGTTCCATTACATCAAATGCCGCATTTGCGTAAACTTCTTCTTGATTAAATTTACCAGTACGCGACGTGGTAACTGTCATTGCAGATTTAACGTCCTTAGACGCACCAAATGGGTCATTCAACATGTACGTACCGTCATTGATATACTGACGAGCAATACTGCGAAGAATATAACCACTACCTATATTGTTACTTTCGTTAATAGTTTTTCGAACACCCGCTTCAACTGAAACGTTACCGATCATACCTGTAGTGCCGAAACTAAGATCTTTTAATTCTGACGTGAGACTATTATCTCTATTACCTAATGCTGCAAAGCGATGCCAATAATCTAATGGCTGCTGTTCCATATTTAGAGAAGCATCGTATATAGGGCTATTTGGATTAGTTGGGTTATTTGGGCTATCCGCACTAATAAATACTGTTGATGGTGATGCATCATATGCAGTTGTATCTAGACCAGGTGCATAGCGTCCAAATGACTTAGTCTGGGCGATATTAATGTTTGAGTAAATGCTCCAATCATCATTTATTTCATATGTCGCTTTCATAAAAGCTGAACGGTTTTTAATTGATGCTTCATCGGCAGAGACAGCGGCAAAATTGAAACCACAACGCTCGCCTATTCTATAAAAGTTCTCGTTGCCAACACCTTCACACGTAGCCTCTGGAGAGAAAAAGTCAAAATTACTAGCTCTCTCACCTGTTTCTGGATCAATTGAAAACGTTGTGAAGTTATTTGAATAAACAGAGCCACCAGGGCTATACCAAGGGAAATCACGTGCATAAACAATATCACGACCACTCCAAGATGCGCCTGCTAAAACAGATGCTTTATCTGAAGAAGATCCGAATAATACTGAACCATTCTCACGGTCACCACCTTCGTGCTCAATTCGCCCTGAACCCAAGGTAATTTCTGCACCATTAAAATCTTTACGTAAAATAACATTGATTACGCCACCAATAGCATCTGAACCATACAATGCAGAAGCACCGTCAGTTAAAATCTCAACGCGTTCAACTGCAGCCATCGGAATAAAGTTTAAATCTTGGCTAGAACCTGTCAATGTCGACTTAGGCAAGCGACGACCATCGACTAAAACTAATGTACGATCAGAACCTAAGCCGCGCAAGCTTACTGTTGTAGCACCTTGCGATGAACTACCTGACTGGGGACGAAATGAACCCAGGCTATTAAAAGTTGTATTACGAAGTAAATCAGCAACAGACGTTTCACCGCTTAGCTCAATCGCAGCTCGATCAATCACAGTGATAGGTAAATCACCAGCCATATCCACACGCTTTATACGTGAGCCTGTTACTTCAATACGCTCAACTTTTTCTGCACCCTCTTCTGCAGCAATTGAGCTTGCAGAAAACACAGCTGTTGATGCAGCACCAAAAGCAATCGCTAAGCGAACAGCTTTTGAAATTTTATTATTTAACATTTGATTCTCCCTGGGACCACTATCTTGTGGTTATTTTTGTTTCGTTTTTGTGAACTATCGAAACATTTAGGTTTCGAACACACAAAGATACTAAACAAAAAAACGAACACTGCCAACATCTGTTTACTTTTATTTAAACTAAAACATCAAAAAAAGGCTGATAATACACATAAAGGGGACAAATGATGTTATTTTAGGGACTATAAACAAGCCAACTCAAACTAAATGTTCTTATTTTGTTACCGTAAAAAACAAATGATCCCTATATGTGAAATTATAAGCCAAGGCTTAATTGCGCTTTTTTTAAACTAATGAAGTCTTGATTAAGGGGAGTTAATATCATTTGAGCAATTGGTTTGATCTGTTTTTCTACGTAGATTGCATAATCAAACTTATGGTCAACGAGATATAATTGAGCACCTGACGTTGTATATACATATTCAACTATTTGACCTTTACTTATCTCAAACTCGGGGTGAGTTGCTTGGTGCTTTTTAACGGCTTGTACTTGGGGGGGGATGTTTTTTTGGTAATCAGCCAAATGCTGACCGAGTTTTTTCCTGTATACGAGTTTATCGTCAAATTCTCCGGCATATAACCGGCTAATGTAGCTTTCAATAATAGGGTGTAACATTGCAACGTTAAAAGCGTCGCTGAATAACGTTTCAAAAAGCTCAGTTTGGAACTCATGTGCTAATTGTGTCCAATCACTGCGCACGGTTTCCATACCTTTAAACACCAGTTTTTTTTCGTCGCCTGTTTGTACTTGACCAACATAGCGTTTTTTTGAACCGGTGGTTTTACCACGTATGGTTGGCATAAAAAATGGGCTATAAAGTGTTTCAAACTCTATTTCCAAATAACTTTGCGTTGCAAAGCGTTGTTTTATAGTATGTTGCCACTTTTCATTAATTGTTATAGCGAGTTGCTTGCCGATTGCTTTACAACCCTGTGGATCAAGTTCATCGGGTAAACTCACAAACGTTGAATCCGTATCACCATAAATAACCGTGTAACCAAGCTCTTCAATCCATTGCCTGGTAGTTTGCATAATTTCATGACCGCGCAAAGTAATAGAGCTGGATAAGCGTGGATCATAAAACCGGCAACCTTTGGAGCCTAGCACACCGTATAAACTGTTCATGATAATTTTAATCGCTTGTGACAGCATGGGTTGATCGGTGTTTTTCGCGTGTTGCCTTGAGGATGCTAACTTTTTAATTAGGTTTGGCAAATGGTGTTCTGTGCGGGAAAATAACGCCTCCTCAAACCCCACGATTGCGTTATCAGGATCATCTAAACCACGAATTAACCCCAGAGGGTCAATACAAAAGGTTTGCATAATAGATGGATACAGACTTTTAAAGTCCAGCACAATCACATTTTTATAAAGCCCAGGGATTGATTCCATTACAAACCCGCCGGGGCTTTCAAACGATAAGCCATGATCACCTAAGTTCGGTGCAACGTACCCACTGCGATGTAATAAAGGTAAATATAAATTAGTAAACGCAGCTACAGAGCCGCCCATTCGCTCCAATTCAAGCCCTGTTAGTTGCGTACGTACAATAGCAAATTCAATAAGCTTTAACTTTTCAAAGATACGATTAACGAGCACGCAGTCTTGTCGGTTATAGGCTGCGAGTGAGAGTTTATCTTCATTGTATTGACGAATAATTTCACTCAGGCGGTTATCGCTTTGAATTAATTTTTTTTCGCCCAGTATTTTGTGGCTTACATTTGCTAACGAAAAACTATCAAAATGGTAGGTGGCATTTTTTAAAGTATCAATACCATCTATAACGCAGCGACCGGGCAAGGTTAAGCGGGTAAAATGCCCTTTTCTGATCTGTAGTTGTCCATTACCTCGACCAAACAACAATTTAACACCAAGAGCATCCGCGCGCCTATTGAGTACATTAAAATCAAACTCAATGACATTCCAGCCAATAATAATATCAGGGTCAACTTGCTGTATCAGGCTTTTTAACTGATTTAATAAATCGATTTCATCATGGCACCAACAAACTGTTTGTTCACTGTGTTGTGGCTCACCAACCATAATCACGCAATCAATGCCCTGACCCACTAAGCCAACTGAAAACAATACACCTTCACCACTGCATTCAATATCCAGTGACAGCGTTTTAAATTGTGGAGTATAAGAATCAGCTGCTTTTAGTTGTGCGTTATCAATTTGAATAAAACCGGCTTGCTGAGTCACATCTCCGGTAACCCATACTCCACCACGAATAAAACGTTCCATTAAAAAGCGATCGCTATGGCGCACATCGCCTTCATATACTGTGATGTGTTCATCTAAAGTGTGGCTTTCAAACAGCTGTCTTGCTTCATATAGCGCGTGTGAGCTTGAAAAATAACAGGCTATGCATTCTTCACCACTGAAATGTTTGATGGAAACATCTTTAAACTCGGCGCTTATATTTTGTTTTAATAGTAAATGCTGTGCTAAAGCGTGTTGCTTTCTAGGAATAAAAAATACAGCGTGTTGATTTGGTACTAACACTTTTATCGGTCCGTGATCAGAGCTTAGCCAATAGCACAGTGTGATCCCGCAATGGCGACTATACTTGTCTGCAGCATATTGCTGCCTTGAAAGTATAAAGCCTTGATAGATTGCTTGTGTCAATGTTCGATCCCAATTAATATACAGCACTGTAATTATATACATACTTTAGGTTATTCCCCCATGCTTTCTGATGCATTAAAAACGACGATAAGAAAAATTCATAAGCATGTGGCTGATAACCTCAGTGATTATCGCCCTCGAAGCAGTCAAAATTATTTAGTCGCCGAAATAGCCAAAACACTGGCGGGTGAATACCACAAAAAGCAGCGCATTTGTGTTATTGAAGCCGGCACGGGTACCGGTAAATCCCTCGCGTATTGTTTAGGGGCATTACCACTGGCGCTTGCACAAAAAAAGAAATTAATTATTTCTACCGCCACCGTTGCACTACAAGAGCAGCTAATAAGTAAAGAGCTGCCATTTTTTAAAAAGCATTCAGGCTTAGATTTTAAATTTGATTTAGTGAAAGGTCGTCAGCGCTATATATGTGCGCATAAACTACATAACGCCATAAATGGTGATAATCAAACACAAATGGAGTTTATGCCAACCCTTGCTTCGCCACTGAGCGCAATGGAAACTAGATGCTTGCAACAATTATACGATGCTTACACCAAGAAAAAATGGCAAGGCGATCGAGATAGCTGGGCTGATACTATTCCCGACCGCGTGTGGGGATTAATTGCCTGTGATAAACATGCATGCCAAAGGCAAATGAAGGCGCACCAAACCTGCCCATTTCAACTTGCTCGTCAGCGCTTAATGCAAATGGATGTGTTAGTAATTAATCATTCACTATTATTAGCTGATCTCGATTTAGGGGGCGGTAAAATTTTACCTGAGCCTGATAGTTCGATTTATGTAATAGATGAAGCGCATCATCTTGCACACATTACTCGCGATTTTTCATCTGCCGCGGCAACAATTAAAGGCACCATTGACTGGCTTGATAAACTCACCAAGTTCAGTGGTAAAATGGCCAAAGTGCTCGTGGGCCAAAAAGCCATAGGGCAAAATTTTAAACTGTGCGACAGTATAAATGATGCCAATAAAGACTTAAAAGTGGTGCGTGATATTTTAGATAATGCCGATTTTAACTATTCAAAAGACGATACATACCGCTTTGAGCATGGTGAAATTCCTGAGTCATTACACACTAAAGCAAAAGATATCAGCGAAGCCACTTTAGATGCCCTTCGTTGTTTAAATAAAATGCACGACACCCTGGTGCAAGATGTCAGTGATGGCGATATCAAACCCTATGTTGCCGATCCTATTTTAGGTGAAAGCGGCCATTACATAAATCGCTTAGAGCAACTCAATAAACTATGGTACAGCTACGCCACTAAAGGTGAAAGCACGCCGCATGCCCGTTGGATAAAGCGCTTAGAGTACAAAAACCATCACGATCATTTATTAAGCGACTGCCCCATTGAAGTTGGCTACTATTTAAAAGATAAATTATGGCGACAATGTGCAGGCGCTGTTTTATGCTCAGCGACACTGACAGCACTTGGATCATTTGATCACTTTGCCTATGAAACAGGATTAACTAAAGAAGAAGGCGTAAAATATTTAAAAGTGCCTTCGCCTTTTGATTACCCGAATCAAGCCACGTTACATATTCCAACCTCAAGTATAGAGCCAACTCATAAAGAGTTTAGTGATCATTTAGCTAAGGTATTACCCAATCATTTAAATAAACAACAAGCTAACTTAGTATTGTTTGCGTCTTATTGGCAAATGGATCACGTAGTCAAAGAGTTACGCGCTAAAAATCTTGATATTTTAGTCCAAGGTGAAATGTCGCGCGAAGCGCTATTAAAGCAACACACTAAAAATATCGACGCAGGTAAAGGCAGTATTTTGTTTGGCACGCAAAGCTTATCTGAAGGGCTCGACTTGCCGGGTAAATACCTTGAGAATTTAGTGATCACTAAAATTCCATTCGCCGTACCCACCTCCCCGATTGAAGAAGCACAAGCTGAATTTGTACAAAGCAAAGGAGGGAACCCATTTTTATCGATTACCGTGCCTGATGCAGCCAAGAAATTAGTACAAAGCTGTGGTAGACTGCTGCGTAAAGAGAACGATCAGGGACGGATCACCATCCTCGATCGCCGTTTAGTGACCAAGCGCTACGGTAAAGCCATGCTTGATACACTACCACCCTTTAAAAGACAAATTGATTATTAATGTTTGAACTTGCACTCGACCCAACAACCTGGGCACTCCTTTGCGCCGTGGCTCTGGCCGCCGGTTTTATAGACGCAATTGCCGGCGGCGGCGGTATGCTTACAGTACCCGCACTATTAACCGCAGGCCTACCTCCACATTTAACATTGGGCACCAATAAACTCGCTGCTAGTTTTGGCTCACTGACCGCCAGTGTCACTTATTTTCGGAAGCAACTATTTAACCCTCGATTTTGGGCCGCATCTATTGTTGCAACCGCAATCGGTGCATTACTTGGTACGCTGATTGTTGATTACCTCAGTATTGAATTTTTAAACAAGTTACTTCCTGTTGTGATCATTATGGTGGCCTGTTACAGCCTATTTGGTAGTTTAAGCACAGTAGAACACAACCAATTACCGCCACTAAATAGAGCGACTAAAATCAAACAATGGCTACAAGGCCTAAGCTTAGGTTTTTTTGATGGATTAGCCGGTCCTGGAGCGGGGACTTTTTGGACAGCATCTAATAGCTTACTCTATAAAATGAGCTTGCTGCTGAATTGTGGTTTAGCGCGTTCAATGAATTTTGTATCAAATTTTGTCTCCCTCATTACTTTTATAGCACTTGGCCATGTTAACTTTTTATTGGGCATCACCATGGGCTTCTTTTTAATGTTAGGTGCATGGATAGGTGCTCATTCAGCCATACGCTTTGGCAGTAAATTTATTCGCCCGGTATTTAATACCGTTGTGATAATCCTAGCGCTAAAACTAATTTATGAGGCGTATTTATAAATGCGTGCAGACTCTTTTGATAAACTTTGCCAGCAAGTAACAACATTAAAGCAACATGCTGAACAATTTGATAAAGCTAAGTTATTCGCTAAAAATAGGTATATGCAGGCACAACCAAGCCTATTTGATCGGGGTGTTTTCACTACAAAAAGCATGAAATTAGTTGATTACGTGCTGGAAATTGAAGATGAAGTAAATAGCCTTCCGCCATTAGAACGTCGCCATGCTCACAATTATGCATTAGAGCGTATTGGCAATCAGGTACAAGCGGTATTTAATGTCATTAAATCTACGCCTATTTGGGAAAAAGAAAACAAAAGCACGTATAAGCCCCGCAATAAGCCTGTGAGTAAATCGCTACCTTATCAGCAAGCTGTAAAGCAAATTATGCAGCCTGCCCATGAGTTATACGACGAGCTTAAACAAAATCACGAATTCGAGCGCCGCTTAGTACTAATGGTCGAAGAGTGTAAGCTGCGAATGCAAAATGTGGGCCCTGTAAAAGCCAAAGCCATAAACTTGGAGATACTGGCTCTGCACGCGCGCCTTGGTCGTTGTCGCAAAGCCATATCAGCCACCGAAGAAAAAATTCAAATCGTAGAGAAACAGCAACTACGCTAGAGCGTGTTGCCTTTGTGGATTGAAATTTATTCAATCTAGGAGAAGCAACACACACCATAGGCGCAGCCTTGCCTACATACCAAATAGACTGCTGCAAAATCAATCAGGAAAGGTCAACATGACCTAGCACCCGTTCCTTAGCCCTCTTAATAATATAGCGTTTAAAGCGTTTGTCGATTTATCCTGTCGCGTGGTATAAACTGAAGTAGCTGAAATATAAATCTGGAGCAACACTAGTGCGATTACATGACGATATTCATAACTTTTATGAAAAGGTAGTTATAGAGGAAATAATCAAACGCGAGCTCGATAAGCAGTATAACGAAGATGTTATGGCCGACTTTTGCTGCACTGTACTAAACCAGCTTCCACCTCGATATATTCGTTATGATGTAGATATGGCGTTTTATCTACCGCAAGCCGAACGTATACAAATGGAAGAACGCGTAGCCATTGCAATTAACGTTGCCATTGAACAAATAGCAAAAAAAAAGAGTCTGCATGAGTAAAGAGTTAACCCAAGCACCTGTACATGTAAAATTAGCAGTCGACTTAATCATGCTACTAGAAGAGCACAATGTAGCAACTGAAGATGTACTAAAAGCCCTTGAGATCATAAAAAACGACTACGAAAAAAAACTAATTCAATAAGCCAGCATTAAGCTGGCTAACCCCCCCTTAGCCCTACTCCCCTTTAAATATAGCAACATACGTAGGTTGGGTGTTTGATTTACTAGCGCGGTACATACCACTTGTATTAAAAGGTAAACTAATATTACCTTTAGTATCAACGATGATCACTCCCCCCGTGCCACCTATTGGTTTTAACACATCATTAATTACTTCATCACCCGCTTGATCAATCGTTTTATTTTGATATTTAACCCGAGCACAAATATCAGCAGCTACATTGTAGCGAATAAAATACTCTCCATGCCCAGTTGCAGATACTGCACACGACTCATTTTCAGCGAAAGTACCAGCACCAATCACTGGCGAATCCCCTATACGACCAAAACGCTTAGCAGTCATACCGCCTGTTGATGTACCTGCAGCTAAATTACCCTTTTTATCAAGTGCGACTGCACCAACAGTGCCCATTTTATAGTTCACAGGTAACGCATGATGTGCGGCTTGATAATTTTTACTCGTTACTTTGGCTTTATCTAACTTTTCTTTTGCTTTTAGCAATGCCTTATAACGGTTCTCTGTATCAAATAAGTTATTCTCTACCAACGGAATACCGTGTTCTTTCGCGAATTCTTCAGCACCTTGACCACTAAGCATTACATGAACTGACTTTTCCATCACCAAACGCGCTAGGTTTATTGGGTTTTCAATGTGCTTTACACCCGCAACAGCGCCCGCTTGACGGCCCCGCCCATCCATAATAGAAGCATCAAGTTCATGGCTGCCGTCATATGTATAAACAGCACCGCGCCCAGCATTAAAGTAAGGTGAGTTTTCTAACACATTAATTGCTGCCGTCACCGCATCTAGGCTTTCACCGCCCTGCTCAAGAACCTTATAGCCTGTTTCTACCGCTTCTTGTAGTTTGGCTCGATAGGCCTTTTCTTGCTCTGGGGTAAAACGACTTTTTTCAATTGTGCCTGCGCCGCCATGAATAGCGATAGCAAATGGAGTTGATGTGTTCGCAATTGTACTAACGGAGTGAGTGCTTAAAGCAATGGCTGCCACACTAATAAAAGCATTTAAGAGAGGTAGTTTCATACTGGCCAGTAACATTTAAAATAAGTAATTATAATGTGAATAAATTGGCGATGAATTACAACCCTAACTAGATAAAAGCCACAAAAAAAGCGCCTAAAGGCGCTTTTTCTCAGTTTCGGTGAAATTACGCTTGTTGCGCTTTCAAACGAGCTAAACGTGCTACTTGGTGAGTAGACGTTAAAAATGAGTAAATTGGTGCTAAATAACCACGTTTACGAAGCTCTAAGAAAGCTTCATCACTTAACTCATTCAGTTTTTTCTCATCAATCAGGTAAATACCGTTGATGTCTTTTTTCTCGCCTTTAATATCAACTGTTAGTGTTTGTGCTACTAAAAGCTCTTTATCCGCAAGGTATTTAGTGAATGCTTCAGTTACGTGAGAAAATTCAATAAATGATACTAGCGCTTCTTTACGACGTTTTAAGTAATCAGTTTCTTCGCCGTTTTCAAATAATGCATTACCTTCAGCATCACCCACTAAAGGACTAGCTTCATCAATAACGATACCGTATTGATCTTCTTCAGGGTGTTTCACTAGACCCAGTGGGTAGCGTGTTGTTGCCATAGGTGCAAACGATGCAGTCCACTTACCATCTTGCACAAAAAGATTTTCGCCTGGCTCTAAACCAAACATAGCTACGGCCTGAAATTGACCTGTCTCGTTATTTTTAACGAAAGACATTGGGAATTCATTCGCAACTCGTGCAAACTCATGTGCAACTACAGGCACTAAGTGTTGAGTTTTTAAAAATTCTACGTTAATGCCGTTTTGAATTTTAGTGTTGGCATGTTTTTCATTGTGTAAAGGCTGTACTTGTTGCTCCGCCATGTTACTGCTCCGTTATATATAAATTAATTTTTTTGCTGTTAGTACCTAAGGCTACGCGTTTTGAGCCTAAATTGGAAGGAAGAAAATAACGCATTTCCATAAAATTTTCTCCGATAACACCATATTACAATCGCTTGAATAGCCTAATCAAATTTTTGTCATCCCATACTGTTTAATTTTGTTAAGGAGCTCTCTATTTTTCGGAAGTTGACTCTTCAAGCTATCAGTTAACTTATCAATCTGTCCCAGCTTAATTTTTGCTTGTTCTGTAAATGGATAAGCCGATCGATTATAAGTTAGGTCAGTTTTATAACCCATTCCATATAAAACAAATAAATAACTATCTAATACAAACGGTTCAAACGCATTTCCAAAATCATGTTTACTTGGAGGATGATACTGCCAGTGTGCCAATTTCTCTTGGAGTGAGTCTGGAATTGATTTTGGATCGCAATTATCAATCCAATATTGGGAGTCTCGTCTTTGCGAAATACAATAATGTAACTTAATAAAATCGACACTTTTTTGCCAACGCATTGAAAATGTGTTGTTAAACTTACTTTCAACGTAAGGCATTGCAGATAGTTCTCTTGGAAATTGATCCGCAATCATATTAACGCCAGCCTCGATTAAGAAAATTGCAGATGCCTCCAATGGCTCAATAAATGCTGCTGACATACCGATTGCAACACAGTTTTTATGCCAAAACTTTTCTCTGTAACCTAAGTTAAGATTAATTTTTCTAACCGCTAATCCTTCAGCCATTTTACCTGCATACTTGCGCAACGCTTTTTCAGCAGCTTGTTCAGTTGTATGTCTGCTACTATAAACATAGCCAATACCTCTACGTGATTGCAATCCTATATCCCAGATCCATCCTGCATCTTGCGCTGTTGCAATGGTGTTAGACGCGATAGGTGCATCATCTGATTCATAAGGAACTTGAAGTGCTAAAGCAGTATCATTAAAAATAACATCACTAATACTATTCCACTTGACTCCTAATGCTTCACCAAGAAGGATTGCTTTAGAACCTGAACAATCAATAAATAAATCACCATTCACTTCACTTGCGTTATCTGTTAATACTGACGCTATGTTGCCATTATCAGCCTGAAAACTTACATCGATAACATTAGCACTTACGTGCTTTACACCAAGTTTCTCAACACAATGTTTTGTTAATAACTCTGCAAATTTATTAGCATTGAGATGATATGAGTAATTTTGAATAGCTTGATATTGTGGTGTAGTAACTAATTTTGGGGCAAACCCCAATTGCGAAATACGACTTTGAGAAGCAGCAAGTAAATCATAAGGCATTTCGCCTAAGTCACCATTAAGCCAATAAGGCGCCATGTTAAAATCATAAGAAGCATGAAAAACAGCATTAAGTGGATGGAAGTAACTGCTTGATTTACCATCTACAGGGGGGTTCGCCCAATTCACAAACTCTGCACCTTGTTTAAAGCTAGCCTCACAATAAGTGATAAACTCAACTTCATCAATACCAATTTCTTGCAAGGTAGTTCGAATTGTTGGCCATGTTCCCTCGCCAACTCCCATAATTGGTATGTCCGGTGACTCAATTAAAGTAATATTTACTGAATCAGGTGCAAGGATATTTAATTTCTTAGCTAATAAAGCCGCAGATAACCAACCCGCAGTACCACCACCGACTATAACTATTTCATTTACTAACTTTTTCATTTCAGCCCCACTTTGGCACTTGATACCGTATAAATCTAACTTAAACTATGCTGATATATTTTATTTAGTAACTCTCTATGCGTCGCTAAATCTTTAAATTGTGTTATTTGATCACAACATAAAGATTTAAAGGCCTTGACCAAGGCCAGTTACTTTACTCTATCACCCAGAATGATTGTTTCTAAGCCTGCTTTTAAAGCCATTATACTTTCCCCTAAAAATTCTAGATTAATGATTAACATTAAAAAAGGGAAGACAATGCCTTCCCTTTTTAAATAACACAATCAGATTACTAGAAGCGGTACGCTACTTTAACCGCATAGCGTGAACCGTTATCAGTTACAACTCGAAGTGTATTCAATCCACCACCATAGTATTGGTTAGTGATTTCATTTGTTAAGTTAACACCTTCTAGCGATACATCTAGGTGAGCAGTTGCATGCCAAGTCACTGACGCATCTAAAAATTGTTGGTCAGAGAATGAATCATTACCATTACCTAAAGCAGTACCTTCGGCAAAAAACTCATCACGAGATGTATACGCAGCACGAGCTGTAAACATTTCATTCTCATAATAGCCGGTTAGGTTATATGCGTTACGTGAAGAACCTGGTAAACGAATTGTATCGCCACTATTAGTCTCACCTGTTGCATCTACATAAGTGTAGTTAAACAACATACCAAAGCCATTATCAAAGTTAGTTTGATACTGGAACTCTGCACCTTCAATTTGACCACCACGACCTTGGTCAGGAACACTAACTTCGTATTGACCAGGAACTGGTACGTTCGTTAGATTCTCGCTAATTGTCTTAGTTGAAATAAATGAAGCAATGTCTTTATTGAAAAGTGCAAATGATACAAGTGAAGATTCATTATAATACCACTCTAGACCAATATCCATCTGAGTTGCACGGAATGGTTCAATCGCAGGATTACCACGTGTAGCTTGTAGACGACCACTTTCTGGAACTGTTTGCGGTAAGCCTTTATAACCTGGAGTTAATTGGCTATAACCTGCACGTGTCATTACTTTAGCCGCAGACATACGTAATATTACGTCTTCACTTAAATCAAGTGCGGCATTAAAGCTTGGTAACCAATCGCTGTAATCACCTTTAAATGTATCTTTGCCTGTAAGGTTTCCGTTATATGCTAAACCTTCAGTATCTGTTTGTACATAACGTACACCAAAGTTACCACGGTAGTTATCACCACTGAAGTTACCTTGTGCGTATAACGCAAGAACGTCCTCTTTAACACTACCCCAGTTACCTTCTTGGAAGTCCCATGCTGTAGTAGCATTGTTCAATGCATTCCAATAAGCTTGGCCATCTATTTTCACATAAGATGTCGGTGTTCCACCTGTTACAACATTACCAAAATCTGTTAAATAGCCATCAGAAAAATCACCAATATTGGTAACGTTTAACTTAGTAGCATCAACTGTTGCACCATAAGCTGAATTTGAAAATTCATGTGAGCGAATTTTAATACCGGCTTCAAACTCAGTAATTGCACCCCAATCAACATACAAATCTAAATCTAGTTGTGCATAAACTTCTTCATCTTCTAGCTCTGTTCGTGCAAGAGAATGACCTTGCAATGCTTGCCAAGATGCATCTCGTAGATCAACACCATTAGGAACCATAATCATGCTGTCATTTAAGTCCATGTTTACGTCAACAGTGATGCCTGTCGCAGCACTTACAGGCTGACCCCATAAACCATTTGCATTACCACCATTACCGCCATCTGCCCAAGTTTTACCTAAAGCACCTGATATTTTATATGTATCACCTTGGTAAGAACCCTGCAAATCAATAACATTACTTGTCATTACAGCATTACGAGTATTAGTATCTTGTGCTAACCAACTTGCATCATTAACCGTACCAACTAAAGGTAAACCATTTAGTGCAGCACGACCGCTAGTATTGGTCATTGTTTCGCCATTAGCACCGATAGTTAGGAAATTTTGGTTTGTATTAAATGCATCTAACTCTGTACGTAAGTAATGCAGAGTAAAATCTAAAGCATCTGTTGGAGCGTATTGTAGTGTTAAATCAAGTGCTGTTCTTTCACGGTCTTGATCAAAACCAGCAATGCCCGATGCTGACCATGACTCTTCCCAGTAATTTTCTGATTTACGACCACGGCCGATTTGCTCTAACATAGAGCCCATTGCCATAATACCAAATGTTTCGTCATCGTTTTTCCAGCTACCTAAAACAGTAGCACCAAAACCATTGTCATCACTTAAAGAGTTAGTGTTAGCTTCAACAGATGCGTAAATAGTTAATGCATCAAGTTCAAGAGGTTTGCGTGTACGCATTACTACTGTACCACCTACACCACCTTCATCAAGAGAGGCCACTGGTGATTTATAAACTTCTAGGCCTGCAATCATTTCAGATGGCAAAAGATCCATATTAAAACTACGTTTATTTGAACCTTGAGAAAACCAGGATGTAGAAGCTACGAATTGACCATTTAACTGAACTTGTGTAAGTGTTGGATCAACACCACGGATAGACACTTCAGCACCTTCACCAGCAAAACCACGATTGATTGAAACACCAGCTACACGTTGTAGTGATTCGGCGATGTTCTTATCAGGGAATTTACCAATGTCTTCAGCTGAGATTGAATCTACTACTGCATTTGCGAAACGTTTAGTATTAACTGCTGCTTCTAATGAGCGGCGAATACCACGTACTTCAATTACTTCTAAATCTTCTTGAACTTTAGTTTCTTCAGCTGCGAATGCAGCACCAGTGAATCCGGCACTCATAATAAGGCCGATATTTACTGCTAATAAGCTTCTTTTTAAATTTTTAGCTAACACAGGATTCCCCTTGAATCATTTTGTTGGTTTTTTATTTATCACTTCTGCCCAGTGATGATGACAGCGTTGTCATCTAGTAACAAACCATACACTCTAAATTACAATTGTGCTACATCTTTTTGGTGAGTTTTTGAAAAAAAAGCAACCTAAAAAACATAACCAATTGAAAATAAATAAATTTAAAATAGAGTATTTATGATTTGTTACATTTTAACGTGACAAATATACCATGATTAAGTTCAAAAAGAGAAAATATATGGAGTGATTTAAGGTAATAAACAAGGAAAAACTGACTAAAGTGTAAAAAAAACGTTCCATTTTGATGTGCTTTCACACACAAAATGAAACATCAACTAACTAGTTGGAAGGGTGTAACTGTGTCTTTCATTCAAAAAGTCCACTGCTTCATGGTTATATGATAAATAGTTAGATTAGGGCAAATAAAATAACTCAAGGGGCGCAAATAATTATCATTACCAATGACAGCGTTGTCATTTTTAAATTATAGGTTCCTATTCGACTTATGTCTACCTTTATTTCCACAAAAAATACAACCATTTGTTGGTCCTTTTCTGCAATTGTCTTTTCGTTATACTCAAGAGGCTTATAGGCGTTAATATAACGATACTTTATCCAATTTAAGGACACTTAACTGGTTGAATCTAAATAAAACCTCAGCATTAAAGCTGTTAATTACAGCTCAGTGGGTATGGCTACTTGATGTTTACTTATTGGACGGTTGATCGACTGTTGTTAAAACTTTACAGGAGGAACGTGCTTATCGGGCGTTAGCAGGACGTGGGAGCTTTGCTCGGCTTTTACTTAGTCGACTCGATTACAAACCTCGCGACGCGGTCCCCCGTGAATTGAACGAGCTTTAATCCGCAAGGGTCAACACGCCCTAATAAAGAATAAAAGACCTACGAGAACAGTTATCCATTGCTGTTAATCTAAGCAGTTAATCTAAATAACCCAGAAACGCTCTGGATTTTCTGCAAAAACTCTAACGCTAAAATAGAAAAGCAGACCTGCTGGTCTGCTGGTCTGCTTTTTAATAATTAATATAGCTCAGGCTAATATACCCAAGCCACCTCAAGATGCAAAATTCAACGTTTCATTGGGGATTAATGTCAAGGCGCTACTTTGCAACAATGGCAATCCCTTTTAAGAAGTAACAACGATGAGAGTAAGTCCCTGTAAAACGCCCAACGGGTTGGTTTAAAAGCGATTTATACTGCGTCACTTTTATAAGGGATTGATTTTAACAATAGAGCCACTATTACTTGCAATCAATGCCTTGCCTAAATCGCTTTTAATTCCAACTGAAACTCGCACCTTGCGGTGGCTTGGGTAATACAGCAAGTTAAGGGGCCCAATAAACTTCTATATTAATTGTAGGGTGATTTAAAATAGCGCGAAGTGGCATATCATTAACATCACCACCTGCTTTCGCGGCTTTATACACTGCTAGTTTCTCTTCACCACTAATCAAAAGTTTAACAACTTTCGATTGTGCAATTGCTGATAACGTTAAAGTCATGCGCTGTGTAATATCACCTGTCACATCACTTTTTATGGCATTAATTGCACACACTAATTGTGGAGTTTCCAGGCCATTTTGCAAACCATCTGCATGTGGAAACAATGACGCGGTGTGGCCATCCGGCCCCATTCCTAAAATAGTTACATCAAATGGGCGTTTCAGTTGTTGGTATGCCGCTTCACATTTTGCGATGCCCTGCTCAGCAGTTACTGCACTATTTTTCATAGTCACGAAGTTAGCTGCTGCCCCATGGTTTTGTAATAAAGTGCTTTTTATAAACACTTCATTGCTTTTGTCATGTTCTGTATCAACCCAACGCTCATCAACCATAGCAACATCAATATTTTTCCAATCTAGTTCTAGGTTTGATAAGTGCTTATAAGCAGGAGCAGGTGATGAGCCCCCTGATACCATAAGCACAGCACGTCCATCAGCCTCAATTCCGCTGATCAAACTTTGTTCAAGCGTTGCTGAGAGCTCTGCTGTTAATGCATCTTTTGAATCAAAAAATTTCTCTACAATAGTCGCCATTACTTACGCCTTATCGCCAGTGTTAAACCAAACATGATTTTTTTCAGCTAATAATTCATCAGCATCATCAGGCCCCCAACTACCTGCACGGTATAATGATGGATTCCCTTTTTCTTGCCAACGCTCAACAATAGGATCAATCCACTTCCAGGCTTGACGAACTTCATCACGGTGAATGAATAGCGATGGGTTATTGGCTGCAGCATCAAGCATTAAACGTTTGTACGCATCAGAATGAAAACCATTACTATAAGCTTGTGAAAGCTCAATGTTCATCGTTACCGGCTCTAATTGCATCTCTAAGTTATCAAGACGTTTCGACATCAAAGTTAGCTGAATAGTCTCTTCTGGCTGCAAGCGAATAACCAATCGATTAGGTTCAATTTTGCCAACATTATCACCGTATACATTGTGTGATACTTTTTTATATTCAACCACAATCTCGGCACAACGCTTTGCCATACGTTTACCTGTACGCAGGTAAAATGGCACACCAGCCCAACGCCAATTATCAATATGCGCACGAATGGCAACGAAAGTTTCTGTTTTACTTGAACCTTCATTTAGCTCTTCTAAATAACCTGGGACAATTTTTCCATCCAAGTCACCTGGGACATATTGGCCACGAACAATATTGTCATCTACATCCGTAGACATCAGTGGTCGTAATGACTCTAATACTTTTAGCTTTTCAGTACGGATACTATTCGCATTAAGTTTATTTGGTGACTCCATAGCCACTAAGCATAGTAATTGTAATAAGTGATTTTGCACCATATCACGCAAAGCGCCGGCTTTATCATAAAACCCTGCACGGCTTTCAAGACCAACGGTCTCTGATAAGCTAATTTGGATATTATCAATTGATTTAGCATCCCACATATTTTCAAATAATGAATTTGAAAAACGCAATGCCATTAAGTTTTGTACTGTTTCTTTACCGAGATAATGATCGATGCGGAAAATTTGATCTTCTTTAAAAAATTCAGCAATTTTTGCGTTGATCTCTTCTGCTGAATTACCGCAATATCCGATTGGCTTTTCAACAACTACACGAGACGTCTCAGTGATCAGACCTTTACTTGATAGTATTTCACAGCAGCTACCATACACAGCAGGTGGAAGTGATAGATAAAATACACGTGATTTACTTTCATCGTGCTCATCTAGTATCGCTTTTAACTTATCCCAGTCATCATCCGCTTCTGTAACGTTTGTTACGACTGGTACTAAGCACGCTGAAAATGCTTTCCAGTCTTTAGCATTAAACTCGCCTTTGCTCAAAAATTCTTTTAGCGCTTCGTGCGCTGTCTCTTTATATTCTGCACGTTTACTTTCTTCACGAACGGTCGGTAAAATACGCGAACCTTGTGGTAAGTTGCCTTCTTGATATGCGCGATACATTGCAGGTAGTAATTTGCGCAATGCAAGATCACCGCCGCCCCCAAAAATTACAATATCAAAAGGATTTAGCATAATTGACTCTCTACGTTTGCTATGCCCTGTTGTCGACTGCTCATTTAACAGTTCAGGCATACATTCTGTTGTTTAGGTGATGTCAGCTTTTAGCATCATATTCGAGAAAAAGCCTGTTGAATTCGCTTGTTATTATAGCTGTTATAAAATGAGTCTTAGGGGCTCTGCATATCCTCTCACAAATATACAGGCCCTAAGAACTCCAGCGCTACCCGTTCAAAGGTATTTGGTTGCACAGTCGTGAACTGTGCGAATTTTCTACTGCGTTCGATGTTGCTTGTAATACGCCATTAAGCCATTTGTCGAACTATCATGTGGATGATTAATATGATCATCAAGTAACTCGGCTTCAATTTTTGAGGCTAGGCCTTTACCGAGTTCAACACCCCATTGATCAAAAGAACAAACATTTAATATGATGCCTTGGCAAAAAATCTTATGCTCGTATAAGGCTATCAATCGGCCAACCGCTTTAGCATCTACTTTATCTAATAACATCGATGTCGATGGACGATTACCTTGATGTATCTTGTGGTTTAATAACTGTGCTATTTCGGCTTCTGATTTACCTTTTGCGGTTAAATCTGAATGCACTTGTTGTGCATCAACACCCATCATCAACGCTTCTGTTTGAGCGAAGAAGTTAGATAATAATATATCATGGTGCTCGCCAACACTTACTTGAGGCTCTACAGATGCAATAAAATCAGCTGGGACAACGACGTTACCTTGATGCAAACATTGATAAAAAGCATGTTGGCCATTTATCCCTGTCATACCCCATATAATTGGCACAGTCGTGTATGCAACTTTGTTACCTTCAAAATTTACATGTTTACCATTACTTTCCATTTCACCTTGCTGCAAATATGCAGGCAACATATGTAACGCCTGATCATAAGGTAATATAGCCTGCGACTCATAGCCTAAAAAGCTGGTATTCCATACGCTCAGTAACGCCATGAGTAAGGGGATATTTTCTTCGAATGCTGCGCTCTGAAAGTGTTCATCAATTTCAAACGCACCTTCTAGTATTGCTTCAAATGCATCAAAGCCTAAATATAACGCAATGGGTAATCCTATCGCACTCCATAATGAAAAGCGACCGCCTACCCAATCCCACATAGTGAATACGTTTTCATTGGCAATACCAAATGCAGCGGTTTTCTCTAAATTTGTGCTCACTGCGACAAAATGCTTGGCTATTGCTTGTTTATCATTGGCTGAATCTAAAAACCATTCAACGGCCGTTTTGGCGTTGGTCATCGTTTCTGATGTTGTAAATGTTTTAGATGAGATTACAAACAATGTGGTTTCTGGATCGATGTTTTTAAGCACTGAAGCAATTTGTACACCATCAACATTTGAAATGTAATGTACTTTTAAGGTGTCATCAGCGTAGCTTTTTAAGGCTTCAGTAGCCATTTGAGGCCCAAGGTTTGAACCACCTACGCCAATACTCACTACATCTTTAACTGTTTTGCCTGTATAACCCAACCACTGTCCGTTGCGAACTTTTTCAACGAACAACTTAATTTTATGTAATTCAGCATTGACAACTGAACTGACATTTTCATCATCTATAATTAATGATGATTCTGCACGATTGCGCAGTGCCGTATGAAGGACTGCACGACCTTCGGTAATATTGATTTTTTCACCGCTGAACATTTTTTCGCGCCAGCGAATAATGTCGCACTCTTTTGCAAGTGTAATAAGCTGTTCAAAAACATTGTTATCAATTTGTTGTTTTGAATAATCAAACAAAACACCTGGGATCTGAGTTGAAAATTGCTCGAACCGTGTGCTGTCTTTAGCAAATAAATCTTTAAGATGTGTTTCTTTCATCTTATTTGCACTTAACTTTAATGCTTGCCAACTAGCTAACTGTGAACGACAACTCATATTTAACATCCCCTTAAACTTGCAACAATCTGATTTATAACTATCTTTATATAGAAAGACTAGAATGATAGTGTATTAACCTACAAAGTAAGTTAACGATAAGTTAAAATGACAACGCTGTCAATATTCTACTTTTAAATTTTACAATCGAGATAATAACGTACTTTTACTCTTTTGACACCGGTATCATATAATTTATCTCAATTATTTTACTGCTCTTTTCTACTAACTTTAGATACACTAACTGGTTCTGATGAAGAATTGATGACGCGTACTAGTATAAATACGCGATCTGCTTTCTTCTCGCGTTCATGACAACATTAAAACAACAACCTAATAAGCAACTGTATGAAAGTAACTATAAATGATGTAGCAAAACTCGCGGGGGTTTCAATGAAAACCGTATCGCGAGTAATTAATAAAGAACCTTCTGTTCGTAAAAAAACCTTCGATATAGTCATGGATGCTGTCAAAGAACTTAATTATCAGCCTAACCTAGCAGCAAGAAACCTAGCGGGTACTTCGTCGTTTACTGTCGGGTTAGTTTATGACAACCCTAATGCTTACTATGTAATTGATATGCAAAATGGTGTACTTTCACGTTGTAAAGAAGAAGGGTATGAATTAGTTATCCATCCATGCAGCTACACAGATTCTCAAATGGAAGAAGAGTTTATTACGATGATCAAACGTTCTCGTTTGGCAGGGCTCGTACTTACACCACCGCTTTCTGAGCATAGTAAAATTACCAATTTATTAGATGAATTAAAAATTCATTATGTGCGCGTTCTTTCAGGTCGCCCTACGGATGATGATCAAGATACCTGTATCTATGTAAACGATTATAAAGCAGCTTATGAAATTACCACACATCTTCTAAAGCATGGCCATACAAACATCGGTTTTATCTGTGGTGATAAAGAACATAAGTCAACCAGTGAACGCCTTGAAGGCTATAAAGCAGCACTCGTCGATTTTGATACGCCGCTCAATGCTGCTTTTTTATATGACGGAAAATATTCTTTTGAATCTGGGGTCGAGGGTGCTAAAGCATTACTTAAAGACAATAATGAATTAGCAATTACTGCTATCTTAGGCGGCAATGATGAAGTGGCCGCTGGCGCGCTGTTTGCTTCTCGACTAATGGGGATTCAAATCCCGGAGCAACTATCTATCACAGGATTTGAGGATTCGCCATTCTCACGTCAAACTTGGCCAAAGCTCACCACTGCGCATCAAGCAAATGATGTTATTTCGCAGCACGCAGCGCGTTTATTGTTTACTAAAACGCGTGGCGCACGTAATCAAGATAAAGAAATTATTACCTCATTTACACCGTCAATCGTGATCCGTGAAAGCTCTGGACCAAAACAATAAACCTTCACTACTATAATTAAGACGCTTTTAAGCGTCTTAATTATTAACACTTTGCTATTTTATAGCAATGCCATCCCACCGCTGAGATTATAAACATCCGTAAAACCAAGCTGAGATAAGTTAGTGGCGGCTTGCTTTGAACGATTACCGCTGCGACACAGTAAGATATATTTACCTCGTGGGTTTAATTGCCCGTCAACTAACGCGTTTGCCATCCTGCTTAGCGGTATATTCATCACTCGCGCAGGCTTGATTGAAAACAATTGAGGAATATTATTTGCACCATGTTCGTACGGTTCACGAGTATCAATTAAGGTTACATCATTTGTAGCTAACATGTCTTTTGCTTGTGCCGCATTTAGTTCATACGCAGTGCTATGTTGCAAACTATCAGCATACCCACACAAGGTTGCAAATTTCGATAAGTTAGATTCATCGCTGTGACTTTTTTTACTAGCAAACTCAGCATCACTTAATTCATTAACTAACAATGCATGCAATAGCGGTGTTTGCTGTTGCTGAACTTGCCAATTAATCGCAAAACACTGTTGATAATCATGACCAGAACACATTACCGTCGCATTATCTAAACGTTGTGATAATTGGCGTAAAGAGTACGCCATTACTAAGGCATCGCCACCATCTATTGCGGTATTACCAAGTCCCGCAGGTAACAGTAAATCACCGCAAAAACAAAAACGTACTTGCTTAGATTGATTACATCGCAATAAATAACTAACACTATCTACACTGTGCCCTGGTGTCGCGACTCGTTCAATTGTGCACTCAGGTAATTCTATGGCAGTTTGATGTACAGGCCACCCTAGCTGATGTTCAGCCTCAAGGCTGAATCTCAGCGCTTGTGCGAGTAAGGTTATTGCACCACTGCGCTCTTGGTGGGCATGGGTATCTAAAATAGCTGCCACCGTTAAATTTTGTGTATGGACTATTTTTTCAAGACGTGGAATAAGCTCAATAATAGGATCAATAATGACCGCTTGCTTGTCTTGGCTAACGTAAAGCCAGCAACACGCTCCTTGATGTCTAAATTGTGTTAGCCCTAATGCACATGCTTCTTGCAACGGGAATGCTGAATCAGAAACCACTAAACAGTTGGCCTCAAGAATCGGTTTTAATGATCGAATTCTCTCACACGCAAGATCAATTTCAGCCTCCGTTGTGGCTGGGCCAAATGATAAGCGAATTGCGTTTTCACTGCGCCAATCACTTACCCCCATAGCATCTAACACAAAACTACGATTTGCACCAGAGCTGCACGCGGAGCCACCACTAATACGGATCCCTGCGGCATCAAATAAATCCATAATTTCTTTACTCGTGAGCCCGTCAATGGAAAAGTTTAACGTCGTTGGCACCGACAATTCAAAAGCATGATTAAAGGTTAAGTTACCAAAGGTATCCACCAATGCCTGATGCAGCTGTTTACGATAACTATTTAAAACCTCGATAGATTTAAATGTATTGTCTGCTTTGTCGAGCAATAACGAAAAAAGTTTATTGAGTCCGGCGATCCCAGGTAAGTTTTCTGTACCCGAGCGCATTCCACTTTCTTGTCCGCCACCAGCAATAAAAGGTGTATATGCACTGCCTTGGCGAATGTATAACACGCCAATTCCTTTGGGAGCATACAGTTTATGGCCTGAAAAAGGTGCATAGTCAATCGTTGTATCACTCAGTGCTAAGGCGGTTTTACCTAGAGCTTGGACACAATCGACCATCCAAGCGACTTCTGTATTGTGAGCACGTATCACTGCTTCAATTGCGCTTAAATCTTGATAAACGCCTGTTTCATTGTTAACGGCCATAGTACAAATCATCAGTGCATCACTGGCGTATTGTGCAATAAAATCTAAATCTAAAATCCCCTCACTCGATACCGGGATTGCCAGCAAAGTGGCGTTAATACCCAAAACAGCATTCCAATGCAACAAGGTATTTGGTACCGCTTTATGTTCTGTTGCCCCATACAGTAAAACAGGGTTTTTCTTAGTATGCTGTTTAGCTGCTATTAGGGTAGATACAACGGCCGTTTGAATACCTTCCGTTGCCCCTGACGTAAATAATATATCACCTAGCTGAGCACCTATAACATCACGCGCTTTTTGCCGTGTTTGCTCTAATAAGTGTTTAGCTTGAATACCAGTGATGTGTGAGGATGAGGGGTTACCAAAACAAATTTGCATAGTGTGTGAGACGACTTCTGCAATGCACGGAAGTACCGGCGTCGTTGCGTTTGCATCAAGGTAAATTTGTGACGATGAGTCAGTAGGTAATAATAAGTCAGACATTAAAAACGCACCATATTACTAAAAGATATATCTTATAACCCATTCTACCTAAAATTAATGGGCCGCGTAAGAATCAATTAGTTAGTCAAGTGCGTTTTCTATGCTATTTAAGACTAAAGCTGATTAGTTTTTTCGCTCTCTTGGTCTTCATATTTAGTTGACCATGCATTGAGCAACGCTTTTACCAACGATGCCAATGGAATAGCAAAAAATACGCCCCAAAAACCCCATAACCCACCAAAAAATAATACGGCTACAATAATAAACACCGGATTTAAATCAACAGCCTCAGAGAACAACAATGGCACTAAAACATTACCATCAAGTGCCTGTATGATGCCGTACACAATAAGTATAGTCCAAAAGTGGGTTTCTAAACCAAATTGAAATAACGCAACAGCAGCGACAGGAATAGTCACAAGTGCAGCTCCCACAAACGGGATCAACACAGAAAAACCCACCAATACACCTAGTAATGCTGCATAACGTAAATCAAAAATAGTGAATGCAACAAACGATACCGAACCAACTATAAGAATTTCAAATACCTTACCGCGAATATAATTCATGATTTGCTGGTTCATTTCATGCCAAACCTGCAAAATTAAACGGCGCTGTTTGGGGATTAATTTTTCTGCACTTTTAACTAGCTCAAGCTTATCTTTGAGCATAAAAAAGACCAATAGTGGCACCAAAATTAAATAAATAAGCCAAGCAACAACATCTTTTAATGACGTCAGCGAAAAAGAGAGCAGCACTTGCCCAAAATCGATTGCTTTTGCTTCAACACTTGTTACAACTGATTTGACCTGTTCTTCGCTTATTAAACTTGGGTATTGCTGTGGTAAATGAAGCAAAAATGACTTTCCTTGCTCAATCATATGCGGCGTTTCTTGTACCAAGTTACTTGTTTGTTGCCAAAGTACAGGACCAATACCAATGATCAGAGTTAGCATAAGGCCCGTAAATATGAGCATTACAATAACCGTGGCCGTAAAGCGACGTAAGCCAAGTCGTTCTAAATGTGCAGCTGGCCAATCAAGTAAATAGGCAATTACCAATGCCACTAACACCGGAACAATAAATGCGCCAAAAAAATAAAACATCGCCATTAAAGCGATTAATAAAAATAGCAAGGTAACAGAGTGTGGATCTGAGAACTTCCTTTCGTACCACGTTTTTACATATTCAAACACAATTTGGCTCCACGATTAACAACCCATGCTGTTGTTCTAATTTATATTGATAATTATTTTTCTGTAAAAACCGTTCAATATCTTGAATCGGTTGTTGTTCCAATATTCTAAATTCAATAGTTTGCTGAGCTAATAATGCCTGCCGTAACCCTAATTTAAACTGAATAAATTGCTGCGGGCATTTAAATACACGTAAATCCTGCTTTAACATAGTGAATAATTATACCTGCTGAAATAAACAATTAGTCCCATAACTTAAGTAACCACACGCCTTATACCATAGCTGACAATAACAAAAGTAACTTTTCCTTAAAACAAACATCACAATGGTTTATCCTTATAGCATAGTTTGTAGTAAGGATAGGTTAATGCCTGGCACGCATAATAAAGCGCAACTACCCAGTAATCCAACTATCAAAGAGATTAACTGGTATAAAAAACAAATAAACTGGGGAGAGCTTCCCCCTTTTTATCATCTTGTGGCATCCTCGGTGAGTGAGGCGGAAGGTATTCTTGAACACGGCTTTGACAATGCGGTGAAAAGGTTAATTGATAAACGTAATTGGAATATCGATTTACTCGATGGCCATGAGGACTCTGTTGGCGAAATTCACTGCAACAAAAAACCTCGAATTGCATTACATCAAGTATTCACAGATCGTGGTTTTGAATTATGGGCATTACCCTATGCTAAAGATGTGACCATTGATCAATATGTCAAAGACAATCGTTTTATGGAATTTAATGTATGGGATCCCCATTCAATGAAAAACCTGATCCGCATTAACCAGTTACATAAATTTATTGGTTTTTATTTTGAGCGTGGTGACAAAGCCGATAAAGCCGTCATCCTTCATGCGCATAAGGTAGTCCATAAAATTATTAATTTTTTACAACGAGAATTGAACGTAGTAAAGCTTGATGGAGTCACAATAAAAGAGTTATACCAATTATGCGAAAAAGACAGTCGCGCATGCAGTGATGAAATTGATATTGCTAAACTCATGCTCGGTGAAAATCTTAACAAGGAATAAAATGCAGCTAAAATCAGTCTTTATTACACTATTCAGTGCCTTTTTAACGTTTAGTATCCTGATCAGTGAACCATTAAAGGCGCAAACCAGCTTTAAACTTCCTGATCTTGGCACATCAGCGCTGCAAGCTTTACCGCTTGAAAAAGAACAAGCAATCGGTGCAGTAATGATGATGCAAATTCGTGGTTCATCACCGGTAGTAAGTGATCCCGTTTTAGATGAATACTTAACAACAATTGGCCGTAAATTAGTTGCCAGTGCCAGTGATGTACGTTTTCCATTTTCATTTTTTTGGATAAATAACCCCGAAATAAATGCCTTTGCTTTTTATGGTGGTCATGTCGGGGTACATACAGGTTTAATAGCACAATCAGATAACGAAAGTCAGTTTGCATCTGTACTTGGCCACGAAATAGCCCACGTAACCCAACGCCATCTAGCACGTCGGATCCAGCAACAACAAGATAATAGCGCCCTGACTATAGCGGGGATGATCGCTGGTATTCTTGCAACTGTCGTGTCTCCTGATGCTGGCCTAGCGATTATTTCAGCCAATCAAACACAAGCGGCCTTCAGCCAATTGACTCATAGCCGCTCAGCCGAGCAAGAAGCCGATCGTATTGGTATGCAAACGCTAAATAATGCGGGATTTGACCCTTACGCCTCAAGTGAGTTTTTAACTAAGCTCGCAGCACAAATTCGTTACAAATATAAACCCCCAGCCTTTTTACTTACACACCCCTTACCTGAAAGTCGCGTGTCTGATGTACGCCTACGAGCCCAACAATTTGATAAACGTCAATTACCTGATAGCTTAAACTTCAACCTTGCAAAAAGCCGCGCTATTGCCCGCTATCAATATGAACCTGTTGCAGCTGAAAACTTATTTAGAAAACTGCTTCGTGAAAACAGTTTTTATAATACTGCCGCACTTAATTATGGTTTAGGTATTAGTTTGCTCGATCAAAAAAAGCTTGCTACAGCTGCACCAATTTTAAATGAGTTACTAGCCAGCGATCCAAAGAATTTATTTTACATTGATACGTATACCGACTTACTTATCGCACAAGAAAAAGCAGCTGATGCCGTTAAATATTTAGCACCGCTGCATCAAAATCGTCCTAATAACCAAGTAATCACACTAAATTATGCCAATGCCGCAATAGAAGCTAAGCAATATGATGTTGCCGAACGAATATTAAAGTCATTTTTATTAGAAAAACCAAATCATAACTTAGGTAAGCAATTAATCACTGACACATTTAAAAAACAAGACAATTTAGCCGCTTACCATGAAGCAAATGCCGACGTATATGTTCAATATGGTGCTTATTTGAAAGCTGCTGACGAAGTCCAAAAAGCATTAAATTTTGTAAAACCTGAAGAATTAAATAAGCAGCAGCGTCTCAAAGCATTACTTACGCAATACCGACAAATGCAAAAAGAACTCGCGAGGCTTTAAGTCTCGCGCCGCTTGCCTTAAAATAGCCCTACTTTATCTAATTGGATTGTTACTATGCCTGTTACTATTTTTCATAATCCGCGTTGTTCAAAATCGCGTGAAACACTTGCTCTACTTGAACAAAAATCGATTCAACCAGATATTATTGAATACCTTAAAACCCCATTAAGCCAAGAGCAGATCTGCATTTTGATTAAACAGTTAGGTTTTTCTTCTGTACGTGAACTAATGCGCACCAAAGAAGATATTTATAAAGAACTTAACCTTAAAGATGAACTCAATGAAGATACTCTACTTGCCGCTATGGTTGCGCACCCAAAATTAATTGAGCGCCCTATTGTCGTCAATAACGATAAAGCGGCGATTGGTCGTCCACCAGAACATGTACTAAGCATACTTTAATGAGTGTAACCATTGTTGTTTTGTACCACTCAAGCCATGGCTCTGTCGCAGCAATGGCTCATGAAATTGCTGAGTCCATTGAATCTCAAGGTGGTACAGCATTATTGCGAACATTTGAAGTAAGAGACCCGCACGATATCGTGATCAGTAAAGATGATTTGATTAAGTGCGATGGTCTAGCATTTGGTACCCCGACTCGATTCGGTATGATGGCCTCACAAGCGAAAGCTTTTTGGGAAACCACCAGCGAGTTGTGGTTAAAAGGGCAATTAATTGATAAACCAGCCTGTGTATTTTCATCATCCAGTAGTATGCATGGTGGCAATGAGGCGACGTTGCTCAACTTATCATTACCCTTGTTGCATCACGGTATGATGCTAATGGGCGTGCCTTATGAAGTACCGGAACTGCTTGCAACTCAAACCGGTGGCACTCCTTATGGAGCAACTCATGTTGCTGGTGCTCAAAATAGCGCTCAATTGAGCAAAGACGAAATAAAAATTTGTCAAAGTGTTGGTCAACGCTTAGTCAAAATAACGAGAAAATTACAATGACATCGCAAAGCGATTTAAGTCCTCAAACCATACCTAAAAAAGCGATTACAGTACGCTTTCAACGCACTGCTATTATCGGCTATATTGGCTTATTAGTATTAATGCCTATTTGGTTATTTCTAATTGCACCACGAGAAGGCTATAGCAACGGGTTTATTTTTGTTGTTTATATTTTACCGCTCCTATTACCACTCAAAGGCATTATCCAGGATAAACCCTACACTTATGCATGGGCAAATTTCATTGTCATGCTGTATTTCATTCATGGCCTCACGTTACTGTGGATTGCTCAAGATCAACTGCTATGGGTATTATTAGAATTGCTGTTTGCAAGTATGATGTTTGTAGGCTGCACTTACTACGCACGCCACAGAGGCCAAGAACTAGGATTGAAAATTAGAAAGCTAAAAGATGAATTAGCACAAGAAAAAGCTGAGCAAGAATACGATCGAAAAAATCAGTAAATATATTTCGAGTATTCTCATTAAAAACGCGCCATTTGGCGCGTTTTTAATTTTGGCAGCTAGGGCGTGTTGACCTTTCGTGATTGATTTTGCAGCAGACTGTTTGGTTTTTAGGCAAGGCAGAGCCTATGTCGTGTGGTTGTTCCCCATAAATAGGCGATAACGCAGTATAAATGCCAAACATGCGCTGCCCAAAGGGTTCTTCCGAGGGGCGATTGACTCTTTTTTGCTCGGTTTTTACTTATTCTCACATGGATGTGAGCCAGTAGAATAACGCAGGAGCAGTTATCGAGCCCGCTAGGTTACAAACCTCGCGCCGCGATTAAATCGCCCCTAGATTGAACAAATTTCAATCCACAAAGGTCAACACGCCCCAACTAAACGAGCCCGCTTAACGTTGCTAGCGCGACAATACTCGCTAAACCTAGCTGCCCTACTAAGCTAAATAATGAAAAACACCTTAATACAAACAATCCCCAAGGATGTTTAATATGTGGATATAATGCACACCGCTTTAAGCTCATCGCAAAGAAAAAACACACTAATGAAAACATCGTCAATGTTAGCGTTATTTCACTTTTACCTGACAAAGAATCATCAAAGAAGAAAAACAACTGAAATGGTAATAATAAAGTAACTATCGCATGTAGCCCGTGGACTTTCTTTATTCGCGTAAACTGACCATCTGGCGATAACTCTTTAATACCAAAATCACGTTCCAAGCATTTTACTAATTGTGTCGCTTTTATACTAACAGCAAGTCGATAACAACTTAACCCGTCAATATTTTGAGTCCTAAAATCATAACCTGATTTAAGTAATAGCACCATCAGAGGCTCATTTTTAGCAAACACGGCATAATGTAGTGCCGTATTACCTAAACTATCTTGCTGCTTTTTATCTTGTTGCTCCAAGAGCGTTTGAACCAAATTTACATACCCTTTCTCAACAGCCCACATAAAAGCCGTTTTTCCATTCTCATCAGCTAACGTCCCCGTTGCACCTTGTTCAATAAAGCGCATCGCCATTGTCTGTTTTGCAGTTTTAAAACTCAAATGAGCAAGTAAGGCCTGCTCTAATAGCATGACCGAATCAACATCCGGTGAAACTTGAGTCAGCAAAGTAAAATAGTCTTTACCACCTGCGACTTTTTTAGCCGCCAATTCACTTAGTTGCGAAACAGAATCAATTGAGTCAGGAATAAAACAGCTAAAACGCTCACGAAAATCAACTTCTTTCCATAAAGCTAACGCATCTTGCGCACTCACTTTGCTTGCTGATGATAAAGCGTGCTCAATAACCGTAAAATAGCGTTTAGAAAAAAGTTGAGAAATCAACGATATTGGCGTTTTAATTGCAGCTTGTCCGGCAACACTCGCATACTTTTCAAGACGCTGACAAAGCATAAGCACTAAGCTTTCTGGGGTATATTCATTATCATAATAATGATTTTTTGCAGCGTTAATATAATGCTGTGCTGAATCGTCATATTCACAAATATGCTGAAAATAACACTCTTCAAATGGCTCAAGTGGCGTTAACCAAGTTAAATAATAGATGGGAGGTAATACAGTGGTACAAACGCCATCGTCTTCTTCATTAGAGCGACAGGCTGGCCATGCTTCTAAAGCATCCAAAATGAATGCACCGTTTTGCTCAATAAGTCCTTTGACTAACAACGGGTATTCTTTAGGCCAAATAAGTACATTTTCCATTAAAAAAACATAACTCCAGTGTCTATCTTACTCAGGTATAAAGGTCAGTTCGCGAGTTTAACAACACCAAACTGACACTGCGCTTAATATAATAATTTATAGGCGCTTATTCTAGCACACCTTGATCGACACGCTAGCGCAAAGAGTGTGATTTTAAAAGAATAATAATGGTATTAATATAAAGCGACAAGTCACTTTCGTAACTTATCGCTTCTGGTTGGAGGCGGGATAAAAGTGCTTATTTACTACTCAGTTCGCGAGTAACTTGGTCAAGCCCTACTTCAGAAATACGTTGAATCACTTCTTTTTGTTTAGCACTCAATAAGGAAATACCTTCAGCAACGATATCATATACTTTCCAGCTACCATCTTTACCGTGGCGAAGTTTAAAGTGCAGGTCTATTGTTGGGGCTTGTGAATCTATAATTTGTGTTTTTACTGTTGTAAAATCCCCGGTGGTGACATCATTATTTTTTTCAAATTTGATCTCTTGCCCGGTATATTTCATCAGTGCACTGGCGTATGTCATTGTCAAATAGTGCTCAACCGCACTAATAAACCCTGTAGCTTGCGCCCGCTCTATGCCTTTAATATGCTTACCTAACAATTTGTATGAAACAAACTTCACATCTATATGCGGCATTAAATGCTTACTTACAATGGCTGACATCTCATGCTTTGACGCATTACCTTGGCTATTAACTTTACCTATATCACTAAATAACTGGTCCCCAATAGAGACTAATAATTGCTGTGGATCTTTTGCTGTTTGCGTCTGAGCCATCAAAGAAACGCTAAAAAGTAAAGTCAGTAAAAACACACCGCGGCTAAGTAATTTCATGTTGATTAGACCCTTAATAATTCTGATACGCTAATTTACTTGCTCACTAAGAGAATAAAAAGACACAATAGTGAACATAATTAATGCCAATCAGGCACCAATCAATTTAATTCTTTACTATCATAATGTTAGATAGAAGCGACAACTACACATAAAACTAAACAAAAAGCCCTAGGGCGTGTTGACCTTTCGTGATTGATTTTGCAGCAGTATGTTTGGTATTTAGGCAAGGCAGAGCCTATGTCGTGTGGTTGTTTCCCATAAATAGGCGATAACGCAGTATAAATGCCAAACATGCACTGCCCAAAGGGTTCTTCCTAGGGGCGATTGACTCTTTGTTACCTACAGGGATGTAGGTAAGGGGCGTGAGCAGGACGCGGAAGCTTTGCTCGGTTTTTACTTATTCTCATATGGATGTGAGCCAGTAGAATAACGCAGGAGCAGTTATCGAGCCCGCTAGGTTACAAACCTCGCGCCGCGATTAAATCGCCCCTAGATTGAACAAATTTCAATCCACAAAGGTCAACACGCCCTAGCAATATTACTAGGGCTTAACAGCGTAAAGAGGTTTACTTTAAGCGTTTACTTTAGTTCTTCACGCAGTTCTTTAGTCGCTTTAACCATGTTATCAAGTGCTTGGCGGGTTTCTTCCCATCCACGTGTTTTTAAACCACAATCTGGATTCACCCACAAACGCTCAACGGGTATTTTACGCGCGGCTTTGTGGATTAACGCTTTGATCCATGCAGTATCTGGCACGTTTGGTGTGTGAATATCGTATACACCAGGGCCTATATCATTTGGGTAATCAAAGTTTTCAAATGCATCTAGTAGCTCCATGTTTGAGCGTGATGTTTCAATAGTGATCACATCGGCATCCATATCCGCAATAGCGGCAATAATACCGTTAAATTCCGCGTAACACATGTGCGTATGAATTTGTGTTTCGTCTTTCACACCACTGGCTGACACTCTAAATGCATACGCTGCCCACTCTAAATAGTCTTGCCATTGGGTGGCTTTGAGTGGCATACCTTCACGAAATGCAGGTTCATCAATTTGAATTATCTCAATGCCCGCATTTTGTAAATCCACCACTTCATCACGCAGCGCGAGTGCTATTTGATTTGCAATGCTTGGTTTATCTAAATCATCACGAATAAATGACCAAAACAAAATAGTGACAGGGCCTGTTAGCATGCCTTTCATTTTTTTACTGGTAAGCGACTGCGCGTATTGAGTCCACTGAACCGTCATTGCTTTTTCGCGTGAGACATCTCCCCAGATCACCGGCGGCTTCACACAGCGAGAGCCATAGCTTTGCACCCAACCAAACTGGGTAAAAGCAAAACCTTCAAGCAGTTCACCAAAATATTCAACCATGTCATTACGCTCAGCTTCACCATGTACTAATACATCTAAATCAAGCGCTTCTTGCTCTTCTACTGCGTAGCGGATTTCGGCTTCCATTTGATTTTGATAGTCAGTGGCAGATAATTCACCGGCTTTAAAATCACGACGCGCTTTACGGATAGCCTGTGTTTGTGGGAATGAACCTATCGTGGTTGTCGGTAATAATGGTAAGTTAAGTGCTCCATGTTGTTTTTCAATTCGCTGAGCAAATACATTCTCACGCTCCCCCTCTTTTACGGTTAACGCACTTACTCGTTGTTGCACTGCTGCATTATTGACACGTGTTGATGTTAAACGTGCTTTTACAGGGGCTGAGTAAGTAACTAAATCACGGTTATCATTGATCTCAAGTGCTGCTTTTAACAATGACAGCTCTTGGCCTTTTTGTTTTGCGAAAGCAAGCCAGGAGCGTAACTCATCATCAAGCTTTTCTTCTTGCTCTAAATCAACTGGCGTGTGTAATAAAGAACATGACGGAGCAAGCCATAAATTATCACCGCGCTTTGTTGCAATGTCTTTTATCGTGGAAAATACCGCATCGAGGTCTGCACGCCAAATATTACGGCCATTAACTACACCTAATGATAGAACTTGATCAGCGCTCAATAACGAATCAATCTGTGTAAAATCGACTTTAGCTGCAACACAATCAAAATGTACACCGTCAACTGGATAAGCAGCTATATCATCATAGTAAGCACTCACAGAGTCAAAATAACTAGCCAGTAACAACTTTACACCTTGACCTGCAAGTGCGTTAAAACTTGCTTTTAATGCATGGCGGTAATCATCAGACAACTCAAGAGCAAGAATAGGTTCATCTATTTGTACCCACTGAACACCTTGGCGCGCTAGCTTTACTAGGACTTGTTGATACACTGGCAACAGTTTTTCAAGTAGGCTTAATTTATCAAATTCTCTGCCCACACATTTTGCTAAATAAAGGTAAGTTACAGGGCCAACTAACACCACTTTTGCATTATGCCCTAATGCATGTGCATGGGTTACTTGATCAAATAACTCAGTCCAACTTAATGCAAACTGCTGATCACTGCTAAGCTCTGGCACTATATAATGATAGTTCGTATTAAACCATTTCGTCATTTCACTGGCTGCACATGAACAGCCTGTAGGTGCTCGACCACGACCGATGCGAAATAACGTATCAAGATCAATGCTACCATCTGTTTTTTGATGACGCTTAGGTACAGCGCCGATTAATAACGAAGTTGATAACACATGGTCATACCAAGCAAAGTCACCTACCGGTAATAACTCTATACCCGCATCGGCCTGTAACGCCCAGTTTTCTGCGCGGATCGTTTTACCTTGCTCAAGTAACTCTGCTTGGCTAATTTTACCAGCCCAATATGATTCGACTGCGAATTTAAGTTCGCGTTTTTTGCCTACCCGAGGAAAGCCTAGGTTATGTAATTGTGCCATATTAAAGAACTCCATTTAGCTATTTAGATGGCTAAAAATTTACACCTCTCCCTTACATTACACAATTGATGCTTCCTCCTATTTAACTTGAGGTAATTTCATATAAATATTTTTATAAATCAGAATAAATATAATGACAACGCTGTCAAATTTGATGCTATAGTGAAGTTGTAAACGTTAAGTAAAACAAATGACATTCTTTAGCCATCTAGACGTTGAAGCATCTTCAATAAAGGCGTATTATGTCTGCAATCTGAGTTAACCTCACTTATACCATGAGAATTATTAAAGATGATTGATGTAAAACATTTAAAGACCATTGCGACCTTAAAAGAAACCGGCTCTTTGGTGAATACCGCCCGCGAACTATTTTTAACTCAATCAGCTTTATCTCATCAGATTAAAGATTTAGAAAACAAGCTTGATTGTCAGTTATTTGAACGTAAAACTCAGCCTGTGCGGTTTACACCCCAAGGTATGCTATTACTTGAACTAGCGAGTGAAGTACTACCCCGCGTTGAAGCGACAAAATGCCGACTAAAGGAAAGCCTTAACCAGCCGATTTCGCAGTTAAGATTAAGTGTTGAATGCCATGCTTGTTTTCATTGGCTATTACCCACGATTAAAGAATTTAATAACTTTTGGCCTGATATTAAAGTAGATTATGAACGTGGCTTTAGCTACGACGCAATCCCTGATCTATTAAGCGACGAGTTGGATCTAGTGCTTACCTCTGATATCCGTGAACCCGATAAACTTGAATACGCACATTTATTTGACTTTAAACTTAAGCTGATTGTTGCCCCCGATCATGAGCTGGCAAAAAAAGCGTACGTTACTGCACTGGATTTGAAAAACGAAACCATTATTTCATACCCAATTCCACGCGAACGCCAAGATATATTTAAGCACTTTATTCAAAATGCACGTTTTGACGGCACCTTAAAAAACGTAGAGCAAGGCTTACTTATTTTTCAACTTGTCAGTGCGGGTATGGGCGTTGCGGCATTACCAGATTGGCTAGTAACGCCTTATGAGAGCCAAGGTTTAATCAAATCGATTCCCCTTGGCGCATTAGGGCTCACTCGCCCCATGTACCTTGCAATGAAAAAGAATATGCGGGATAACCCGGTTTATCGCCACTTTTTAAATACCTGTAAGTTAAATAACGGTCGATAAAATCAAGCGAACCCAGTAGCATACGTAAAACTCTTTTACTGATGCTACTGTGATGTTTGAACTTAAAAAAATCCTCGGCGCAATGCTCATGCCACTGCCCTTGTTCGGCCTAATATGTGCTTTGTGCTTTTTGATAGCTTTGCGTAACAACAAAGTCGCCGCATTTACTGGCTTACTCGTTACTTGCGCGCTAATGCTGATCAGCACACCGTTTATGGGCCAAAAAATAGTCGATCCTTCCACGCAACTTCAATATGTATTTAATTCTAAAAATCATTCAAAAATAGACAAGATAGTGGTACTTGGCTGCGATCTAATACCAAACCCAAACCTCAGTGCGAATAGCCAGCTGGGTAATTGTGCAAAAAGTCGTTTAGTAGAAGGCATAAGGCTTGCGTATCTTTATCCACACGCACAGCTTATTGTTTCAGGTGGGGGCTACGGCAAAGTCACCAATAGTCATTTAATGCAGCAAACAGCGATTAGCCTTGGAGTAAAAGCTAACCGTATAAAGCAAAACCCAGCAGCCATGGACACCGCCGACGAAGCTAAATTTTTAGCGCCTGCACTTGTGGATTTTAAAGTTGCGTTAGTCACATCATCGAGCCATATGCGCCGTGCAAAAGATTTATTTAACGCACAAGGGGTTGATGTAATACCCGCTGCGACTGACTTTTATGATTACTCTGCTTGGCCTGTCCATAAACAGTATGTCCCTAATGTAAATGTACTCTTAGCTGTAACACGTCAATGGCACGAAGTAATTGGCCGTGGTTGGATTGCAGTGCGCCGCTGGGTTGATCCAGAGGCGCTGTAGTTTCCAATCAACAGAATTTGACTTATTTTCAAACTGGGTTGTCTATATCAATAAAGGTAACGTCAAATCCATGTTGTTGTGCTAATAGCTCACCGAGCGCTTGGATCCCATAGCGTTCGGTCGCATGATGACCCGCGGCAAAAAAATCAATGTTTTGTTCTCGTGAACTGTGAATTGTTTGCTCTGATGCCTCACCCGTTAAATAAGCATCGAGTCCTTGGTTAGCAGCTAAGTCAATATAACCTTGCCCACCACCTGTACACCACCCTATGGTTTCAATTGGTTCATCACGCACTAAACTCACTAAGGGTTCTCGATTGAGTACCTCAGCTATTTTTTGCGCGAACTGTTCACCCGTCATAGGCGTTTTTAATCGCCCTTTTACTGCAACACTATTTGCTATCGGCTCTAAGCCGCCTGTCATTTCTAAATCGAGTAATTTAGCTAATTGTGCGTTATTGCCAATCTCAGGATGCACATCTAACGGCAAATGATATGCAAATAAATTAATATCATGATTCAGTAACGCACCAATACGGCGCTTTTTAATACCCGTGATAGGCTGTGCTTCGCCTTTCCAAAAATAGCCATGGTGCACTAAAATAGTATCTGCACCGAGGGCAATTGCAGCATCAATCAACGCTTGGCTGGCGGTTACACCTGTTACTATTTTTTGAATCCGTTCTCGCCCCTCAACTTGTAACCCATTTGGGCAAAAATCCTTAATTGAGTCAGGCTTTAAGATCGCATTTAATAACTGGTTAAATTCTCGACGTTGCATTTCATATTCCACATAAACGTTAGATTTTGTGCAAATTTTGGCGGTTATCTATTCAAAATGGAAGGGAAATCGCAAAAAATTGAAAAGTAACCCAAAAATAGGTATAAATAGGTATTCTTAATCTGTGTTTACAACGTATAGGGTCTCTGATGAGCAAACTAGACAAAACAGAAGTGTTAAATGCCTTTGAAGCAGCATATGAAGCAGCCAATGGTAATAAACCTGAAATCACCACCAAACCTGGTTGGTACAGCATCGATGGCGGCAAAAATTTGCGCCTTGCAGAAGTTGCTGAATTAACTGAACAGTTAACTTCAGGCGGTTCGTCTGAGAAAACAGTAAAAAAAGCGCCTGCTAAAAAAACCAAAACAAAAACGACTGTTCCAGCCGTTAAAAAAGCAGCATTTACTGTTACTACAGAAAATGAAGATGGCTACACAGCTGAAGAGTTTTGGATTGTGTACTTAGCGAGAAAAGAACATGACTGCCGCCTTCCACGCGGTGTTGTGTAATTTACAGCTAAGCAAACAAAAAAACCGCTCTTAAGCGGTTTTTTTGTGCTCACAATAAAGAGTCACTTTAACTATCAACCACGTACTCAAATAGCCACACACGACAATAAATACGGTGCCAATCAATACTGGCATAATTAAAAAGTCCCAACTTTGCCCGCTGCTTATAATTAAAATAGGATTGGCCCCTGCTGCTGGGTGAACTGTTTTAGTTAGCATCATCGCCGTTATTGCAAGACCCGTTGCTGTGGCAATACTAATAGGATCTGAGCCTATATAAGTGACAAACACGACCGCGATAAAAGCAGTGATCAAATGGCCTGCAATCACATTTTTAGCTTTTGCCAAAGGGCTATCTGGTATTCCAAAAACTAATACTGCCGTGGCGCCAAAAGGTGCCATAAGCCAGACCCCATAATTATTTACACTTTCTAAATACGCTAAAACCAACAATGTAAGCGCTGAAAACACCCCTGCAATGACAGCTTGATACGATCCATCATTCATAAATATAACTCCTAACTAAAAGTAGACCGACTTGTCTACACGCAAATGATAGACAAGTCGGTCTACTCATGTCAAGCTTACTTTTTTACAAGGAGCCATCATGGATAAGCGCACCCATATTATTAATACTGCACTGACAGCCTTCTATCAAAAAGGGATTCATGCGGTAGGTATTAATGAAATACTAAAAGAGTCTGGCGTTGCAAAAAAAACTCTTTATAACCACTTTGTCAGTAAAGATGAGTTGATTTGCGCCTGCCTTGAAGCCAGGGATAAACGCTTTAATCATTGGCTCAACGATCGGTTAAAAAACTGTGATACTCCTTTTGAAATCGCATCAGCGCTGTTTGGTTCACTCTCAATTTGGATAGATAATAAGGCCATAGAGCTTGGCGACTTTAATGGTTGTTTTTTTATTAATACTGCGGCTGAATTTCCACACAGCGACCACCCTATTGCAATACTTTGCAGTGCACACAAAAAAGCTGTTTTACAATTGCTGTTCGACAAGCTATCGCAAACAACACAACTTAAAAGCAAGTCAGAAAAAGCCAAGCAGTTAGCACAATTATTAATGACATTAAAAGAAGGTATGATCTGCCAAGCAAGAGTCATGCATTCTAGCAACCAACTATTGCAAGACCCATTATTACTACGACAACTTGTACAAAGCTATATACCCAAACCGCTTCAAGATGCAGACTTCAGCGTTTCATAGGGACTTAATATCAAGGCGTTACTTTGTTGTTAAAAAATAAAGCGGCTATTTAGCCGCTTTTAATTAGTCTATAACGCTAATAATTACTTATCTTCAAAGTAAAGTTTATCGCGTTCTTTTTTACCAACTTCATTCATTGTTGCCGCATCAAATAAACGACCGTTGATCATGGTGTAATCAACTTTATCTGTATCACGAATATTCGTCAGCGGATTACCGTCGATGATCATTAAATCGGCTAATTTGCCTACTTCTAACGAACCAATATTTTGATCAAGGCCTATGTATTTGGCCGGATCAAGCGTCGCGGCGCGAATTGCTTGCAGTGGGGTCATTCCACCTTGGGCAAACATCCAAATCTCCCAATGTGCAGCCAACCCTTCACGTTGCCCATGCGCACCTAAATTAACTAGTACACCTAAATCTTGTAGCTCTTTTGCTACACGGGCATTATTAAAGTGATTGTAGTGATGATCGGGCGCTTTAACTCGACGCATTGAACGCGGTAACAATTGATTTTTAGGTACGAATTTACTTAAGCGTGGATGATTCCATACGTCCGTTTTATCGTACCAGTAGTTTTCACCCCAAATACCACCATACGCAACACCAAGAGTAGGCGTATAACCTACATCACTTTGTGACCAAAGCTGCTTAATATCGTCATAAATGTTTGCAACAGGAAGTGAGTGCTCAATACCTGTATGGCCATCAACCACCATGGTTAAGTTATGTTGTAATAACGATCCGCCTTCTGGCACAACCATCATTTCCAGCTCTCGACCAGCTTCTATCACTTGCTGGCGTTGCTCACGACGGGGTTGGTTATATGATTTAACACTAAACGCACCCACTTTCTTTAAACGCTCTAAATGAAATTTAGCATCATCTAACGAATCAATATGCGACGTATACCCTGGCATATTGGCGCCATATAAAATAGTCCCGGTAGAGAAAATACGCGGGCCTACAATAGCCCCTGATTTTTGCATTTCACTTGCAGCAAAAATTTCAGTGGTATCATTAGAAGGATCATGAATGGTTGTTACACCTAATGATAAACCAGCTAGGTTCTTCCAGTTTTGCTCTGGAATAATTTCATTACTCGCTTGCGAGCCGTGAGCATGCGCATCAACAAGCCCTGGCATAATTGTTTTACCAGTTACATCAATGATTTTTGCACCTTTTGGAATGCTCACATCTGCTACACTGCCCAGTGCTTTAATATGCTTACCATCAGTTAGCAACACACCATTTTCGATAACTTGCTCACCTTTCATGGTGATAATACGCGCACCCGTTAGGGCTATCATGCCTTTCGGCTCAGCTATTTTGCGAGTAAAACTGATGTTATCGCCGCTTTCAACTTTAAAATCAGTGTCATCAGCTTTATTAATATCAAACAACCCAGCTAAGCTTGCGTGATAAAGCTCAGGGCCGAGTGTCCAATATAGTTTATTGCTATTTGCACTCCAACTGATGCTTTCACCCGCACGTACTGAGAGCTGTTCAATCGGAAATTGACTATCTTTAGGGCCTATATTAATGGTTTTACCGCTTTCAACTAGCGGCGTAACAAATACTTTAAAACGCTCAGCAAACGCAAGGTATTTTCCATCAGGCGATACTCTAAATTCAGTTGCATGCTCAGATTCATACAGTTTACTGACTTTCTTAGAATCAAGTTCAACAACACTTAATGTTGGCTTTGGCCATGGACTCATAATGAATACACGGTCGTTTTGCGCACCAAATTGTGGTTGATAGCCACTTTTTGTAATTAGCTCAGCTTTGCCGCCTTTTGTGCTCACCGCGTAAATGCCTGTGTGTAACGACCAATCAGGGTTTAATATGCCGCCACCCGATGTTTTTCTATACACAACTGTTTTGCCATCTGGGCTAAATGTTGGCTCTACATATTTGCCCGGTTCAGTGGTTATGTCATCGCCACGCCCGCTGCGAGCAGATACAACACGAACAGCACCCTGCTCATTATCGTCCCATGTTACATAAACTATTTTTTTACCATCGCGAGAAAACTGCGCAAATAACTCAAAATGATCATCTTGTTTCGTTAAACGCTTTATTTTACCTGACGCTAAATCACGTTTATAAATATGCCCAAGCGCTTCAAAAATAGCGGTTTCGCCATCTGGAGATACCTGTACATTGCGCAGCATTTTTACATCAAATTCATCGGCATCAATATTTTGTGTAAAACGCACCGCTTTTTGAATTTTTTTACTTGTTTGTACTTCAAATGGTACCGTCTCAACATCGCCATCTTTCACATCAAGCTTATGGATTGTACCACCCGCCCAAAATACCAGCTCTTCATTATCTGGTGTCCAAGCAATTGTTGGATAAACGCCATGGATAGCCCATGTTTCTTGCATGTCACGCTCAAGTTTATCGTACAACTTTGTGTGCTGACCCGACGTTAAATCATATATGTAAAGGCTCGTTTGAAAATCATCTCGCTTAATATAGGCAAGTTTTTTACCATCAGGTGACGGTGTTGGACGAATCGCCCCACCCATACCACTTATAATTGTTTCGATCTCACCTGTTTGACGATCATAACGTTTAATTTTGTAGATACCCGCAACCGAGTCTTTTGAATAATGAAACGTTTTACCTGGAGTCGAATCATGCGAGAAATAAACGTAACGGCCATCAGGCGAAAACATCGGCTCACCTAAATCTTTTTGATCGTCAGCACGTTTAGTTAACTGTACACCTTTACCACCTGCTTTGTGATAAAGCCATACTTCACCCGCACCTAATGAACGACTTGCCGTAAAATGCTTACGTGCAACTAAATAGTCGCCATCAGGGCTCCAAGCAGGACTATTAAGAAGACGAAAAGTTTCGTTCGTTACTGCTGTTTGGTTTTCACCGTTTAAATCCATTAGCCAAATGTTATCGCCGCCACCTTGATCTGAGGTAAACGCAATATGTTTACCATCTGGGCTAAAGCGTGGCTGCATTTGCCATGCAATATCAGTTGTTAATTGAGTCGCCTTACCGCCCGACATCGCCATAGTATAAATATCACCGAGCAAATCAAACACAATGGTTTTACCATCTGGGCTCACATCAATATTCATCCATGTGCCTTGTGACACACTAATAGTCGCATCGACAAATTGCCCTTGCGGTGCATCAACTTGCCACTTTTTATCATCAGTACTTTCTTGTGCCTGTGCTTGACCATAAAGGGCCAATGACATTGCTACAGCCATTGTTGTATGGAGCATTGCTTTCATTGCTATCTCGCTTGTTCTTGTTGTTTATTAATATTGATTGCAACAAAAACGATAGCAACTTACCAGCGATATCTGATAAAGCGTCTTAATTTGGCGGTTAATGCCATTTAATTGGGTCAAATTGATAGTAGCCAACTAATAAGCTGTAAATTTCTGGATCGTAGTGTCGAAGTTCACTTGGCTTTTCTAAAAAGGTTTCAGTGATCACAGCAAAAAACTCCGCTTCATTTGTTGCACCATAACTATGGATAACATGAGGCATACTATAGGCAACGTGTGTTTTTAATTGATTAAAAGCACGGCTAAAAATGCGCCCCCACTCTTGATAGTCTGACTCTTTAGTGAGTAACGGAGTGCCGGTGGTTTTACCTGTTTCTTGATCTAGCTGATGAGCAAACTCATGAAACACAAGATTATGCCCATCGTTTGGTAATCTATTACCCTCAAGTACGTCGTGCCAACTAAGCACTAACGTGCCACCAGGCCAAGACTCTCCCTGACGAATAGTATTATGGTAGCTGACTAAGCCTGCGCTATCCCGGGATGTTTGTGGTGCATAATAAGCGCTGGGATAAAGCAAAATTTCTTTAACGTTTTGATAAAGTGGCCACGGTTTATTTAATACTAATAAACATGCATCAGCAGCAACAATTAATTTCATACCCTCATTGAGTTTTAAACCATCACAACCTATGAAACGTTTTTCATTCAAAAACCAAACAATATGGCGCTCTAGTTTCTCACGGTCAGCATCTGTCATCTTTTGATAAATAGGCATACAGCGTAACAACAGCGCTTTTTGTTTTTCATCTAAATGATAATCTTGATATTTTTTTTGCCACAAGCGATTTTGAATTACTGGCCAACGCCAATAAATAACCACAAACGCTACCAGTGCGAGTACTAACAATCCGTTTACCATTAAAGGGTCCTATTAACAGAGATAAACTATTAATATGTCCGCTTAGGGCAAAATTCAATCATTTCATAGCAGTTACATAAAAACCGCCCAAGAACTATACCCAAGCCACCTCAAGATGCAAACTTCAGCGTTTCACAGGTGTTTAATATCAAGGCGTTACTTTGCAACAATGGCAGTCCCTTTTAAGAAGTAACAACGATGAGAGTAAGCGCCTGTGAAACGCCCAACGGGTTGGTTTAAAAGCAATT
>NZ_JABCJL010000077.1:0-1104 GCF_012952265.1 Pseudoalteromonas sp. NEC-BIFX-2020_015 | reverse complement strand
AAGACACATACACCTTACAACGAATCAACATATTTAGAAGCACTAAAAAGAAGAGGTTCGCCGCTGTTAAAATTTGCAATAAATAGCTAAATTTTACTAGTTGTCCACCTCAGGGCGTGTTGTTAGCTAGCTTTTTCAAACGTTCTCACTCTATCCCATTCTCGTTTTAATATTTTTTGAGAGATTGAAATTATATCGCTAATTAAAGTTTCTTCTTTGAGGTTAATTAAATTATTTATTTCTTCCCTTATTTTATCTACCAGGTCAACATGATCTTTTTCTTTAGGGTTAATTAATAACTCAATTTTATAACTGTGCAACCATAAGTTTTTTTTCTCAGCCTCATTCATTTGTGTTAAATGTTGAGAAGGAGAGGTTGAAGCCACTACAGCAAGAAAAGACGTTATTTCATCTCTTAATGAATTTATCCATTCCTGCCGATTATTAGCAATAATAGTTTTTTGTGTTCTGTCGTGTTCTTCTGAAATACTTTTGTTATTAATTTCGACTAAGTTTTTATTTGAAGCTTTTAATGCAGAAATTGATTCATGTGATTTTATTTTTATAGTTCGGAGGGATAAAAGCGTACTGGCTATTATGGTAATAATTGTAATTAATGGTAAAAGATAAATATACCAGTTAGTCTTTTGATTTATTTTAATTGGTATAGGTTTTTCTGTTGTATACGCATCCTCTATGTAAGCTACGAGGCTTGAGGCTGTCAGATTTATATCTGTTTGTACAGTTCTGCTTTTTTCGATAGCGTCACTTAGTTTTTGTTGCTTAATAGACAAAAGATCAACATCTCTATTAAGTGATGAAACCTTAGTCTTTAATGCGTTATTTGCCTCTATCTTTTCCTCCATTTGTTCTTCTTTAATTTCATTCGCTGAAAGTACATTTAAAGAGATAAAAAATAAGAGAAGAACTAGAGTATTAATAATATTTTTCAAAGTGACTTCCAATTTAGATCTAGCTAACACTTTAGTATTTATGCAACACGCAGTTTGTGTTGCATAATCGCTTGTTGGACTGAGGCGCTACCTGCTCGGTGTATAGAGTTGGTGTTGTTTATGCTATGGGAATTTGCTTTTTAGAGGCTCT
>NZ_JABCJL010000076.1:0-1131 GCF_012952265.1 Pseudoalteromonas sp. NEC-BIFX-2020_015 | reverse complement strand
CTCTTTCGAGAAATCACATTGAGACTCTAAATTTGTTTGCCTTGCTTAGTAAACTAAGTTCGGCTGTTAGAACTCAATCTGTACGAGTGCCCACACAGATGATTGCTTTATATTGTTAAAGAACGTTGCGATTAAAGTTAAACTTTATCTCTCTAGGGCTGCGCATACTACGCTTTCCTATTTTTTTGTCAATACTTAAATTTAAACTTTATAAAAATTCAAACTCAAGTTTTACTCGACTCACTGATTAACTCTTGCCCCGCTAAGCGTTGCTGTCTGCCGTCTCAGTGGGGTCGCATTATAGGGCGCGGATGATTTTACGCAAGCGTTATTATCACTAATATTGCATTTATTTCGCTTTCATAAGATACACAAAAGAAACTGACATGTTACCCACAAACATCTGTGGATAACATACACTGTAAAACGATGAAATCGTAATAATCACGATATTAGTTATGCATGAAACATTGATTTATTCTTCTATTTTTAAAATCAAACACAGCTAACAATTAATATAAATCTGCTAAGTAATGAAATTTAAATAGATCTTCTAAATCCACCTCTTATTATCAGAATTTAGGCTTCATTAAAATGAGTTGTATTTAAACAGTTTTATCGCAATCCCAAATCGCTTTACTCAAGCTCTTGATGGCTTGAATAACTAACCGATAAAAATAGCGCAGTAAAATTCACTTCAAAAAACTCAGGTGAACTCATATCAAGTGATCTGTAGGGGTGGTAACAAATATAGAGTTGAATACGGTAACACTACCTACCTAATCGTGTCTTTAATGATTCTGAAGAAATAGTCGAACAGGTATCGCAAGCATGGAATGGATTCATCTCAGTTCCTGGTACGGTTAAAAATAAGAGATTGAATAAAATTGACTTAATCTTTATGCAAATTGGTATTAACTCAGCACGATGTAGGTCGTGATTTATCGCGACAACCGATATATGGGGGTGTACTGCTTTCAGATGAGCGCCTGAGCGACACTGGCCACCTTGCACCTTGCTCGCTTTTTCACTTTCCTGCAGACGTAAAAAAGCCCGACTCAGTGAGTCGGGCTTTCTTTATTTGGAGCCTGGCGATGACCTACTTTCACATAACAAATGCTACACTATCAT
>NZ_JABCJL010000075.1:0-1160 GCF_012952265.1 Pseudoalteromonas sp. NEC-BIFX-2020_015 | reverse complement strand
GTAAAAAAGGACAGGCATATATTTTGCCAGAAAATTTTGCACCTCTACCATCGTAGGTAACCGTATCATTATTTTTTGCGCACTGTTAGTGTTAGTTACAGCACTTAGAATTCAGTTGCTTGGCAGGAATTTTAGGTATAAAAGGCAAATCGAGGTCGACACCTTGTTTAATAACGTGTTTTTTAAACAAACCAATGAAGATGCAACTGTTCAACCTGCGCCTTTGTACCATTTTACATCGTTGCTGGCGGCTTGCTGCTTTAACCGTTGTTTGCTGCCTGCAAAATTTGAGTACTGCTGCCTAAAACGTTGAATTGATTCAAGCCATTGCGCTTCTTCTATATTCAACGTCAGGAGCACTTTTGGCACTGCGTTGTTGATATGCCCTTTTTTCTTTGGATCTATCTGGCGGCCACTCCAGTCGACTAATTCAATGTAATCCAGTAATGCAAAGGGGATCGTGCCTTTAATATGATTACCACCAAATAGCTTTAGCTGTGCTGGTTGACTTTCATGTTGAACAGTATCTTTTTGTTTGAGAGGCTTATTCGCTTTAACCGTGTCTATGGTAAAGGCTTTGAAATGCGCTATACGCTCTTGAATTGAGGTAAAATCACTGTCTTCAAGCGTATCAGCTATATTTGCTCTTATGGGGTTCAAATCAACGTAGGCCATGCAACTGAGTACTGCGGTTTGATCTAATAATGCCTGTGACTTATAGCGCCCTTCCCAGTACTTGCCCGTGCAGTTATCTTCTTTATTGGCTTCGCGGGCAATGTACTCATTGAGGTTTTTCATATACCAACTGATGTCATACAATCTTTCTCGCCATTTAGCGATGATCTCATTGAAAAAGAGCAAACTTGGCTTATCTAACTGCTCACCTTTTAAGTGGCGGTCGACTAAAACATGGCCATTATAAAGTAGATACCAGCGTTCAATTACTTCATCATCTGACCAATCAAGTGCTTGACGTCTATTGACGTTCACAACAAGGTGGTAGTGATTGCTCATAATCGCGTAGGCGGCAATTTCAATAGCGAACACGCTACTTAATAACTTAATTCGCTCTACCAACCACGCCCTACGGTGATCAAAGTTTTTACCTGTGTATTTATCATCACCACACAAGAATGCACGTCTCACGCATCGTGAGATTA
>NZ_JABCJL010000074.1:0-1310 GCF_012952265.1 Pseudoalteromonas sp. NEC-BIFX-2020_015 | reverse complement strand
GTGAATCGCCCCGAGTTCATCGGAGACCAGTTTGTTTAAGTCAAGCCACTTTACCTGACTCGTTTAAATTGTCATAGTAGTTTGCTTCATATTGAGCTGGTGAAACATACCCAATTGAAGAGTATAACCGTTGATTGTTAAACCAACTTACCCATTCTAAGGTTGCATATTCAACAGCATCAACATTTTTCCACGGGCCATTCCTGCGAATAATTTCTGTTTTAAATAAACCATTTATCGTTTCAGCCATTGCGTTATCGTAAGAGTCACCGACACTGCCTACAGATGCTTGAATCCCTGCTTCAGCAAGTCGTTCAGTGTACCTTATGGATAAATATTGACTCCCTCTATCGCTGTGGTGGATCAGTCCTTTTGGATCGCCACGATGCCAAATGGCTTGCTCCAACGCATCAAGAATGAGATCTGTATGCATCGTCGTTGATACACGCCAGCCTACGATGTACCGTGAGAATACGTCTATCACGAAGGCCACGTAAACAAATCCGCTCCACGTAGAGACATAGGTGATATCAGCTACCCACAGTTGATTAGGCTGCTCTGCTGTAAATTGACGATTAACCAAATCCTCTGGCTTCTCTTGTTGCTCATCTGGTATCGTTGTTTTACATGCTTTACCGCGACGAGCACCTTGGATACCCATATTTCGCATTAGTCGCTCAACGGTGCAACGGGCAACTGGGTGGCCGTCAAGTTGCAGTTGTTTCCATATTTTCCTTGCTCCATAAACAGACATGTTATCTTCCCACACTTGGCGAATGAGTATCATCAACTCAGCATCACGCTTTTTGCGGTTAGATAGTCGTTCAGGCTGCCTCTGTCGCTGTTTGTGGGCGTAATACGTTGAAGATGCAATGGGCAATTCCTTGCAAATTGACTCGACACTGTAATGCTCACGACACGCATCTATAAACGTCACGCTTATTTCTATTTGCGGTCGAGCTCCGCTTGGGCGAAAAAAGCGGCAGCTTGCCTCAAAATATCATTCGTTCGCTTTAATTCTTTATTTTCACGCTCTAAAGTAGCAAGTCGCTCCTCAGCTGATTGAGTGTTAGAAGATGGTTTAGACGGTTGAGCTTGAGACTTCTTAACCCATGATCTAAGTGTTTCTGGAGTACACCCCAGTTTATCTGAAATCGATACTAGCGCAGCCCAAAGAGAGGGGTATTCATGTTGTTGTGTAGTAACAAGCCTAATTGCACGTTCACGAAATTCTGATGTATAGCGATTTGATTTTTTCATAGTTCCAGTTTCTCAAGTTATTGAGTCTCTGGCAAACACGGGGCGATTCA
>NZ_JABCJL010000073.1:0-1385 GCF_012952265.1 Pseudoalteromonas sp. NEC-BIFX-2020_015 | reverse complement strand
GGGCAACATGCCATTGAATAATAATGCTAATGCGGTAGACGCACTGATCCCTTGCTTTTTACAACTTGATAAGTAACTACGCAGCCCAAAAAACATCTTAGCGCCATTGTCACTTCTAAAACAGCCTGATATTTTTTGTTGGACTTTCGCCATTCTTAAGTCATTCTCACCTTGATTGTTTGTAAATGGGACTGAGTTCTCCGTCATGAATCGGAGTACATCACTTTCATAATGTTGCAATCGCTCAAGTAAGTTACGTGATTTAGTTTTCTTCGGTCGCCCCCGCTTACCTTCTACGGGGAGCGGCGCGGGGCTTTCTTTTTCACCCGCTTTTAAAATAGCGTGATAGCCCAGTATTACTGCCTTTTGCCTGTCAGGGCTGAGTATCCCACCTGCTTTATCGACCTCTTGATTAAGCGCGATTAAATACCCCCGCATTTCCTCTGCCCACATTTGGTTATCTTGCTCATAGGCTCGAAGTAATTCACGCAAGTGATGCGCATTGCATAACGAATGTTGGCATTCATAACGATAATAGGGCTTCCAATGATCATGACACATCACGCCAGTAAAGTGAGGCAATATGCCAATGTCATCCATTGCTTCAGCGCCTCTTTTTTCATGTGCTGATAAATAAGTCCATGATGCAGAAGAGGCGTTATGTAACCATTGTCTTTTTCCGTTGATGTTGATCCCCGTTTCATCCGTGTGCAATGTCTTTTCTTTAACTAAGTTGGCTTTGATAATCACCAAGGCTTGAGTGTCTTCTAACTTAGCATACGCGGTGCTGATAAAGTTAAAAAGGCTGCCGCTACTGAGTGGAATACCAAGTTGGTCGGTGAAGTACTCTCGAATACGTTCATAAGGAAGTAACTGGTATTGAGAAAGGTAAACGGCATGCGCCTTTAATTCATTCCCATATTGAATTCGACTTTTTACGTTATTAGGAAACTCAGCAGCAAAGCGTTTGCCAAACTCATCTTCAAGTATTTGTGCTCGGTATTCTGTGACAACGCGCTTGAATTCAATGTCAACGACTTGGCGAACTTCTTCACCTACAGAGGTATACTTACCGGGCGGTAAAAGCGCTTTATCAAGCGTTAATATATGCGTGATATCGGGTGCTATTTCTTGCTCTAGAGTGGTGCCTTTATGGCCTTTTTGTCCACCGGGTTGACGATTGCTATTAGCGTTTGAATTCTTCTTTCTGTTTGGATCTGAAGACGGTGGTTTGCTGCTATTGCGACTGTTAAGCCCCAGACGCTGAGAAAGTAACGTAACAATAAGTAGCAGTAAATCGATCGCAGCACGCATTGACGTCGATAACGTTTTATCTGCTTCAATTTGTGCTTTAATATTGTCGATATTCGACTCGATATCGATCC
>NZ_JABCJL010000072.1:0-1398 GCF_012952265.1 Pseudoalteromonas sp. NEC-BIFX-2020_015 | reverse complement strand
TGGCTCGAACGTCTTGTTAGAAACATTGGATGTTTGCCATTCAATATTCGTAACCAACAGGAGCATGTTCCACTTAATATAATCATAAGTTACTTTATGCAATTAAGTGGCTTGGTCGAACTATAAGTCACTCAAAAGGACAAATAACAGTTGGTTTTTGCTCCTTCGTCGCCTATTTTAACCAACTATTATTTGCCTCTTAGTGAGGCGTTAGGTTTACTAGTTTGAATTTAGTTATCAAAGGATTAAGAAATGCAATCCTTACAGGTTGGGGGTTGTCTTTTGCATATTTGTGGTATTTAGCAGACTTTAATGTGCTTTTCTCTCACTTGCTTTACGCTTCAGTAATAGGTGGTTTAGTAAGTGCATCAGCGTTAATCTTTTATATGCTGCCTATACACCTTTGGTTGAGCCGTAACGAACTAGTTGGTCTACATTACTATTTAATGGTCGGCCTTGTTCCGTCTATTATATTTGTATTTATACCTTCTTTTACGGATGCAACGGGTAGGTTAATTATTGAATCAATAATAACTTATGCAGTTTTCGGTGTTACTTTAACAACCGTGTTCTGGTTTTCTGTATGTTATCGTAAACCTAACAAAACAAATTAAAAGAGCGGACAAAAAACAGTTGGCTTTGTTCGTACCTCACAAATTATAGCCAACTATTTTTTGCCGTTTATTTGCGGCGTTATACGTACTTAAAGTTTGGATGTGAAATTAAACTTTGGTATTAAAAAATGGAGTAAATCATGTCGATGAGTTTGTTTGTTGTTTTAGCTCTTGAGATTGAACCAAACACTAATGAGTTAAATCAAACAGCCAATAAACTTGGCTATCAAATTGAATACTCGCCGAATGTCGAGCTAAAAAAACAGTCAGGTTTTATCCCTGTTACACTTGATGGTCACAAGGCTGGAGTTGAGCTTTATTCCTATTCTACCAATGACCTTCCCGAGCAATTTAAAACATTACTGCCAAGCAATTATAAGCAAGGTGTAGTTTATCAATTTAGGTTTGGCGGCAACCCTAAGGAAGCTCAAGTAGCTTTTACATCAGCAATAATTATTAATACTAAATATAATGGTGTTGCTATCGAAGATCAGTCTGGTGCATTATTATCTGTAGAGCAATTGGCAGAGGCGTTACCATATTTCAGCGCTATGTAGTAGGTACGTATAACTATAAGCCATTGCAAAGGACCGCTAACAGTTTGCTCGGTTCCGCTGCGCTTCACAATTTTAGCAAACTATAATCGGCCTCTGAATGGGGCGTTGTGGCTGTAGAATTACTCTTTTTTAAGAAAAACAGCCTGTTTTATGGGTTCCAAATGCATTACCTAATGCTTTAAAAACGCTTAGAGTTAATTACAGGAGCTCGTTTTTTAATTGAATTT
>NZ_JABCJL010000071.1:0-1424 GCF_012952265.1 Pseudoalteromonas sp. NEC-BIFX-2020_015 | reverse complement strand
GCATTAATGATGTTTTGTCTTGCGCAACGTCTAAATTAAATTTCTTTAATCGCTTGGGTAACACTTTATAAAAGCGCTCTGCGTCATTTGCAAATTGAAACGCGCAAACAAAATCATCTGCATAACGTATCATCATTGCTCTTCCACGCATCCTCGGCTTTACTTTCTTTTCAAACCAGAGATCTAAAGCATAATGCAGATATATATTAGCCAACACTGGGCTGATAATTCCACCTTGAGGGCTTCCACTTGATGGTTTAGTGAATACGCCATCGGGTGATTTTATCCGTGCTTTTAACCATTGATTAATTAAATTTAGTATTGCCTTATCATCAATGCGTAACGCTAACATTTTCATCAGCCACTCATGCTCAAGGTTGTCGAAGAAGCCTTTAATATCAGCTTCAACGATATAACCATATCCTTTAAATTGAAGATTCATTGTTAGCCTATGTACTGCTTGATGTGCACTTTTATTCGGCCTATACCCATAGCTATTGCGCATAAAGCCTTGCTCCCAGATACTTTGCAGGATCTGACTAACACTTTGTTGCACAAGTTTGTCATCAACTGTTGGAAGTCCTAACGGTCGTTCTTTACCATTGGATTTTGGGATGTAGATGCGTTTAATATCATTAGCTCGATAACTTTTCTGTTTGAGTTGCTGACTTAAACGTTCGATATTTTCAATTAGCGTCGTCTTGTATTTAGGCATGGTGATGCCATCGATACCGGGACTGGCTAATTTATTGAGTTGCCCCCAGCTTTGATACAGGCTCTCAGCATCTAGCAGTCCATATAGATTCTGAAACCGGTGCTTAGGGTGAGTATGTGCTTTAAATGCAAGGGTATTAAGTGTTGTTGTCATAGTGTTTCCAGCCCTACTTTGTCCGGACTATGTCTCGGCTTATTACCCGATATAACTGTCAGCTCCTTCGCCATGTACAGGGCTTTCCCCTGCGCAGACTACTATGGGCTGATCTGACTTCCAAAGGGTCATCGTTTGCCTCGCTTTTCGCTTAGCTTTACTACCACTGTCCATGTGGGGCTCCTTTGGATCTCTCAAGTTCTCAAACCATCTCTTTATACATGCCACGGCTTTAAAACTCCGCTGACTCGCCACAGCCTTACCAATACGGCTGTTTTGTATGGACTTCGGTGGCATTGCAAACCTTGTCAGTCAGATCTAATATTTATCGGAGCGATATCAGCACTTCAGGATCACGATAATCCCTATGGCCTACATAATTCTCTGTGTACGCTTCGCCAATCTTGTTCGTGTGATGCTATCTTCATAACTGATAAGCAATTGCTAATCCCACACTCCGCCAAAGGCGCAACACTCAATACGGGTGGTTAGTTAGACCTTGCCCGGCAGGGACTTGCACCCTGCAAGATGGATCAAGCTTAGCTTGACGCACCAA
>NZ_JABCJL010000070.1:0-1444 GCF_012952265.1 Pseudoalteromonas sp. NEC-BIFX-2020_015 | reverse complement strand
CTTAAGTAGTAATAGAAAGTGGTGGGCGCAGGACGTATCTTGCAAGAGTGAACCTCTGAGCGCTCTAAATTTCTGCACCACTACAACTACTGCAAATACATTTCACGGCTAAAGCCTGTTCCTACAATAACGTGAATTTCAGGCATAAAAAAACCGACTTTCGTCGGCTTATTTCTATTAGCTTAAGTAGTAATAGAAAGTGGTGGGCGCAGGAGGATTCGAACCTCCGACCGCTCGGTTCGTAGCCGAGTACTCTATCCAGCTGAGCTATGCACCCACATTCTATTGTAATTTTATAGTCTGATTTGACTGTCCCAGTCAACTAATGAATTTCAAAAGTTGTTATTCTTTAAATAGAAAGTGGTGGGCGCAGGAGGATTCGAACCTCCGACCGCTCGGTTCGTAGCCGAGTACTCTATCCAGCTGAGCTATGCACCCACATTCTATTTCGATTTTAATGTCTTATCTGACATATTAATTAGCTTGCAATAACTAAGTATCAAAAGTGGTGGGCGCAGGAGGATTCGAACCTCCGACCGCTCGGTTCGTAGCCGAGTACTCTATCCAGCTGAGCTATGCACCCACTTTTGATATTTCCTATTTATACTCTAAGAAGAGTTTGTAAAGAGTGGTGGGCGCAGGAGGATTCGAACCTCCGACCGCTCGGTTCGTAGCCGAGTACTCTATCCAGCTGAGCTATGCACCCAATCTTTACTGTACAAGAAACCATTTATAAAATAAATGGCGGAGAAGGAGGGATTCGAACCCTCGATAGAGCTACAAACCCTATACTCCCTTAGCAGGGGAGCGCCTTCGGCCACTCGGCCACCTCTCCGTCTTGTGGGGCGTATAATAAAGATTTCAGAAAATATGTCAAACACTTTTCTTGTTTAAAGTGACTGTATGGTTAGAGAATACCCATAACAGCTAAAAAACCATCATTTGTGTTTGAAGATTGAGCAATCTATAGTTTATTTGGGTCTTTTGAAACCCCTAATAAATGCACTAATTCATCATTTAATTGTTCGAGATATTGATCTTGATAACCTAGCTGCTGAAATTCAGCAATACAGGCACGATAATAAATCTGCCTTTGCTCTTCAGTACTAAATTGTTCCAGTGCATCTACTGATTTTTTATCTTTCATTATAGTAAGTCCATTTACCTATGCGGTATTTTAGTGTTAATAACATTAAAACACACACTTTCCGCCTTATTTACTGCATTTAGTTTAGTTAAACTTTAAAACATTGCCTGCTCTATTTTAGGTGTTTTTAAGAATATTTTTTGTAACTACTCAGGAGGGGTAAAAATGCTGGGCAACATGCCATTGAATAATAATGCTAATGCGGTAGACGCACTGATCCCTTGCTTTTTACAACTTGATAAGTAACTACGCAGCCCAAAAAACATCTTAGCGCCATTGTCACTTCTAAAACAGCCT